>WJOT01000063.1 GCA_009619095.1 Clostridia bacterium | reverse complement strand
GTAAATTTGTAGTGACTTCAGAGATAGGACCACCTAAAGGTGTAGAAATGAGAGAAATCCTTTCTGAAGCTGAATTCTTTAAAGGTAAAGTGCTCCGGCTTTTATCTTCTTTTCCATTTTTATTATTTGCGGTTCTATAGGATCGGCACCGGGATTTACTACTGCTCCCATAAAGAACTTTGGCGGTTCCCCTTCCAATTTATTCCCTGCCATATAAAGCGAGAGCTTTACTGGTCAAACTTTCGTTTGACACTCCAAAAGTGAATTTTCCAGTCGATTCATTCGTAAGGTAACTCATTAGTCTTGCCGAATGGTAGAGGAGGAAGGGAATGCTTTCTGAGGCTTTAAAATCGGGTAAATTTGTAGTGACTTCAGAGATAGGACCACCTAAAGGTGTAGAAATGAGAGAAATCCTTTCTGAAGCTGAATTCTTTAAAGGTAAAGTAGAAGCTGTGAATGTAACTGACCTACAGAGTTCGGTTATGAAGTTGGGTTCTTTAGCTACGTGCCGTCTTTTGATAGAGAGTGGTGTTGAGCCGGTGTTTCAAATAACCTGTCGCGACCGCAACCGTCTTGCTTTACAATCAGATATTTTGAGTGCCTATGTTCTGGGAATTAGAAACCTGCTCATTCTCACCGGAGACCATCCTAAATTGGGTGACGACCCAGCGGCGAAGCCTGTTTTCGACCTCGATTCGGTACAACTCCTGGAAGCAGTCAAAAAATTACAGGAAGGGGAAGATATGGCAGGGAATAAATTGGAAGGGGAACCGCCAAAGTTCTTTATGGGAGCAGTAGTAAATCCCGGTGCCGATCCTATAGAGCCGCAAATAATAAAAATGGAAAAAAAGATAAAAGCTGGAGCACAATTCTTCCAGAGCCAGGCAGTCTACGAGCCTGAGAAGTTTGCCCAGTTTATGAAGAAGGTGAAGGGTTTTGGCGTTCCTGTTCTGGCGGGAATTGTTCTTTTGAAATCTGCAGGAATGGCAAGATATATGAATAAGAACGTTAGCGGAGTATATGTTCCCGACCCGCTTATTGAGGAGATGGAAAAGGTAGAGAAAGAGAAAAGAGGAGAGAAGAGTATAGAAATTGCCGCCAGGCTAATCAGGGAACTTAAAGGTCTCTGCCAGGGCGTGCACATTATGCCTCTTGGCTGGGGAAATAAAGTCCCTAAAGTTTTAGAGGCAGCCGGTCTATAAACTATTTATAGGTGGTGTGATGGGAGATTATAAAAGTGAACGGTTAGAAAAGTATGTTGATGATTTGGCGGCCAAGCTTCCCGCACCTGGAGGGGGGAGCGTGGTGGCTCTGGTAGGTGCACTGGGAGTGGGGCTTCTGAGCATGGTTTCCAATTTTACTCTGGGAAAGGAAAAATACAAGCAAAGCGAGGAAGAGATAAAGAAGATTTTAAACAGAAGCGAAGATTTGCGTGAGAGATTGACTGAGTTGGTGGATGAAGATATTAGGGTCTATGGCAAAGTCTCCAGTGCTTATAAATTGCCCCGTGCAACTGATAAAGAGAAAGAAGTGCGTTCCCAGGCAATCGAAAAAGCCTGTAAGGATGCACTAACTGTTCCTATGGAAGTAGCGCGTTGTTGTACAGAGGGCCTGAACCTGGCAAGAAGGCTTGTGGAGATAGGAAATGTTAGGCTAGTCAGCGATGTGGGCGTTGCTGCAGGATTATTGGAGGCTGCCTTGAAGGGAGCAGAGTTCAATGTAAATATTAATCTAAAAGTAATCGAAGATAGAGGCTTTGTGGAAGAGAAAAAGAAGGCTATAGGTTCCCTTGTGAGGGATAGACTAAAAATAAAAGACGAGATATTAAAAAAGACCGAGGAGAAAATAGAAAACATCACTTAATTCCTTAAAAATTACAGGAGTGTAAAGCGAGAGCTTTACCAGTCCCGACAAGTCGGGACACTCCAAAAGTTCTTCCTCTCTTTGCGGGGAGAGGGTTTATAGGGGGATTAACGTGGCAGGAAAAATAATTGATGGTAAATCGCTGGCAGCGAAGTTCAAGGAAGACATTAAAAGGGAAGTTGGACAGTTGAAAGAGAAGCATAAAGTAACACCTTTGTTGACAGCAATACAGGTGGGAGAGAACCCTGCCTCAAGAGTCTACATTAAGAATCAGAAGAAGAGTTGCGAAGAAATGGGAATCGATTATCAACTCCACGAATTACCAGAAGCAACCAGTGAAGAAGAACTTCTCCAATTCGTTGAGAAATTGAATACAGATGATAAGGTCACTGGCATTATTCTCCAAATGCCTCTTCCTCAACAGATAAATGGACGCAGGGTGCAGATGGCCATTACTCCGATGAAAGATGTTGAAGGGATGAACCCCTCCAATATGGGTATGCTGGTCTATGGAAGTCCCAGACTTGCTCCCTGTACGGCGCTGGCGGCTATGGAACTATTAAACAGTACAGGCGTGGATATAAAGGGCAAAGAAGTAACTGTTGTGGGACATAGCGAGATTGTAGGGAAACCGATAACTCTCTTTCTCCTCTCTTCGATTCTGGAGTCGGCTACTCCCACTGTTTGCCATATTGCCACCAGGGATTTGGCTTCTCATACCAGAAATGCTGAAATCCTCATTGTCGCTGTGGGAAAGGCAGGATTGATCAAGGGAGATATGATTAAACAGGGAGCAATTGTAATCGATGTGGGTATAAATCGAGTTCCTGTTCTGGACGAAAAAGGAAAGCCTGTTCTCAGTAATGAAGGAAAGCCCAAGATGAAGACAGTTGGTGACGTTGTATTCGAAGAAGCGGTGGAGAAGGCTTCCTATATTACTCCAGTGCCCGGTGGAGTCGGTCCCCTTACAGTGGTGATGCTGTTAAGAAACACACTTACTGCCTGTAAGTGGCAAAGGGAGAAAAAATAATGAGAATAATTTCTAGGAAGATTCATTTTTCCACTCAAGGGAATGTGGATATTGTCAACCTTACCGAGCGGGTTGTGAGGAATTTAGAGGAGACTGGTCTGGGGAAGGGGGTGGTTAATATCTTTGTTGCCGGAGCTACAGCGGGGATAACCACTATGGAGTATGAGCCGGGATTGGTGGAAGATTTTCCCGCTGTCATCGAGCGACTCGTTCCCCAGAAGAAAGGTTATCTTCACGATAAGACCCATCTTGACAGTAATGCTCATTCACACCTGAGAGCAAGTCTTCTGGGGCCCTCTCTGACCGTCCCCTTCGAAAATGGGGAGCTGATTTTGGGAACATGGCAACAGATTATCTTTGTCGATTTTGACAACCGATCTAGAAAG
>WJOT01000051.1 GCA_009619095.1 Clostridia bacterium | reverse complement strand
TTGCAGGGGTTTATGGACGAAAGGGGATGGTTGGGCCACGAAAGCCTCAGGAGATAGGAATGCATGCTGTGAGGGCTGGGGATATTGTAGGTGAGCATACTATTATTTTTGCTGGAATGGGTGAGAGGCTGGAGTTGACCCATCGGGCGCATAGCCGGGATTGCTTTGCCCGAGGAGCGGTAGAAGCTGCAAAATGGATTATCAGGCAACCACCAGGATTTTATGATATGCAGGACTTCCTGGGTTTGAAAGGGAGTAAGAAATGAAATTCGATTATTCCCAGAGGCTATCCCAGTTACCTCCCTATGTTTTTATTGAGATTGACCGAAAGAAGAAAAAGGCTATTCAGCAAGGTGTAGATATTATAGATTTCGGTGTAGGAGATCCAAACTTACCTACACCTCAACATATCAGAGATGCTATGAAGAGGGCTATAGATGAGCCCAAATACCATAGATATCCTTTTGGTCCGGGACTGTTAGAGTTTCGCCAGGCAATTGCCCGCTGGTACAAAGTCCGTTTTGGCGTAGAATTGAAGGCTGAGAGTGAAATTCACGCTTTAATCGGTTCCAAGGAAGGGCTTGGACACATTCATCTGGCATTTGTTAACGCAGGTGATGTGGTTCTCTGTCCGGAACCGGCTTATCCTGTCTACAATATAGGGACAATCTATGCCGGAGGCACATCCTACTTTATGCCCTTATTGGAAGAAAACGATTTTCTGCCGGATTTGGACTCAATTCCCGAAAAGATAAGAACAAAGGCCAAGATGATTTTTGTCAATTATCCCAACAATCCCACAGCAGGCTGTGCCCATAGAGATTTTTTCAGAAAAGTAATCGAATTTGCCAGAAAACATAACATTATTGTGGTAAATGACGCAGCCTATTCGGAGATATATTATGAGGGGAAGAAGCCCATAAGTTTCCTGGAACTTCCCGGTGCAAAGGAAGTGGGAATTGAATTCCATTCTTTATCCAAAACTTACAATATGACAGGCTGGCGGATTGGCTGGGCCTGCGGGAATCAGGATATACTCAGAGGTTTATCTATGGTGAAGGAAAATATCGATTCTGGTGTTTTTGGTGCTATCCAGGCTGCATCGATTGAGGCATTGAATGGACCCCAGGACTGCGTGGATGAAATGCGTCGTATATACCAGAAGCGCCGCGACCTGCTAATTGAGGAATTAGGGAGAACTGGCTGGAAAGTCAAAAAGCCAGAGGCGACATTCTACATTTGGGCAAAAGTTCCTAAAGGCTATTCCTCGCTTCAGAGCGTGGAGAAACTCTTAGAGGAAGCAGGTATCCTTTCTACTCCAGGGAACGCACTTGGTCCTTCTGGAGAGGGATATGTGCGCTTTTCTCTGACAGTGGATGAGAAGAGGATAAAAGAGGCGGTGGAAAGACTGAGTGCGATTAATGGTAAAACAAGAGATTTATATTGCTCTTGGTTCCAATCTTGGAGACCGCTTAGCGAACATAAGAAAGGCAATTGAATTAATGAAAGGAGAAGGTATAGAAATTGTAGACGAGTCTTCCATATACGAGACAGAGCCCGTGGGCTACAAAGAGCAAGGTTGGTTCTTGAATTCCGTAGTGAAGGGGAAGACAGAACTTTCTCCCAGAAGACTCTGGAAAAGATTGGAGAAGATAGAAAAGTCGATAGGGAGGGAAAGTGAGATAAAATGGGGACCGAGAATAATCGATTTAGATATTCTCTTTTATGAAAATAAAATCTTAAATGGTAAACAGTTACAGATTCCCCATTCTGAATTACATAAGAGGAAGTTTGTTCTGGTTCCTCTTGAAGAGATCGCCCTAGAATTGGTTCATCCAGTTCTTAAGAAGACGATTTCGGAGTTATTGAGAGACTTAAAAGATAATTCACAGGTCGAACTTCTGCTGAGACAATGAGAGTAATCAGGAAAAATTCTATAATGCAAAAAGTTGCTGATAGACTAAGAGAAGAAGGCAAGTCGATTGGTTTCGTTCCCACATTGGGAGCACTTCATCAGGGACACCTTTCTCTAATGGAAAGGGCAAGAAGGGAAAATGACATCCTGATTATAAGTATATTTATTAATCCTACCCAATTCGGCCCTGGAGAAGATTACAAGAGGTATCCCCGTCCTTTCGAGAAAGATAAGTTACTTGCCCGGAGAGAAGGTGTGGATATAATTTTCTATCCTTCTGTTTCCGAAATGTATGGGAAAGGATATTCTACTTATGTAGAAGTAGAGAAGTTTTCGAAAAGTCTTTGCGGGTTGTTCCGGCCAGGACATTTCAGGGGTGTGGCCTCAGTAGTCTGTAAACTATTCAACATTGTTAAACCCAATGTTGCCTATTTTGGACAGAAGGATTATCAGCAGCTAAAAATCATAAAGAGAATGGTCGAAGATTTAAACATGGAAGTTGAAATAAGAGAATGTGCCATTGTTCGTGAGCCAGACGGGTTGGCCATAAGTTCTCGCAATTCTTACCTCTCTTCTCAAGAGAGGAAGGAGGCTCTCTCATTATACAAAGCGTTGAAGTGTGTGAAATCGTTGATAAAGGTGGGAAGTTCCATTTCAGATGTAGTTTCTGAAATGGAAAAAATTATCCAGAGAGAATCCCACGCTAAGATAGACTATATAGAAATTGTTGACCCTCTAACCTTAGAAGACGTGAAGACAATAAGGCCAGGAAAAAAGGTTCTGGTTGCTCTGGCCGTATGGATTGGCAACACCAGATTGATAGACAATATGCTCGTTAGAAGAATGTAGCTGTCCCGATGAATCGGGACGAAGCTCTGCTACAATGTAGGGGCGGCACGCAGTTTATTCCGATGTATCGGGATGGCCGCCCAAAGGAAGGGACGGCACGCCGAAAAATCGGCATAAACTGTGTCTGTCCCCTACGGGGGAGGCAAAGCTTACGCTTTGCTGCTACAAAAAGGTAAAAAAGTGGAAAATAGAGAAGAAATCCTAAAAGAAATCGAGGAGTTGAAACATAGGCGAAATGCCGTCATTCTCGCTCATAATTATCAGATAGGAGAGATTCAAGATATTGCCGATTTAGTTGGCGATTCTCTGGAGCTAAGCCGGAAAGCAGCTGCCACTGACGCAGACACTATAGTTTTTTGTGGTGTTTTGTTTATGGCTGAAACCGCAGCCATTCTTTCACCAGAAAAGAATGTTCTTCTCCCTGATTTGAAGGCGGGATGTCCCCTCGCTGATATGATTTCCCGAGAAACGCTGAAGATGTTAAGAGAGGACCATCCTCAAGCGCCGGTGGTCACTTATGTCAACTCTTCAGCAGAAGTTAAGGCAGAAAGTGATATCTGTTGCACTTCAGCCAATGCAGTTAAAGTGGTCAATTCTCTTCCCCAAGAAAAGATTATTTTTGTCCCTGATAGAAATCTGGGGCACTGGGTAGCTCGCTCGACTGATAAAGAGTTAATCTTATGGGAAGGGTTTTGTCCTACCCATGAGGTATTGAGAAAGGAAGATGTCCTGAAAGTAAAGAAGGCTCATCCACAGGCAAAGTTTGTTGCTCATCCCGAATGTCTGGAGGAAGTATTAGATTTGGCTGACCAGGTTGCCTCTACCAGTGGAATACTAAGTTTTGCCCGAGAAACTTCTGCTAAAGAATTAATAATAGGCACGGAAAACGGTATGTTATACCGTTTGAGAAAGGAGAACCCGGACAAGAAATTCTATCCTGCCAGCGAGAAGATGGTATGCCCCAATATGAAATACCACACTTTAGAGAAAGTTCGTGATTCCCTCAAGAAGATGATTCATCTTATTAAAGTCACTGAAGAAATTAGAGTGGAGGCTTACGAGAGCATAAACAGGATGTTAGACCTGAAGGTTGGCAATAAGGATTGAAGAAGAGATTATTGTAGGACCTGTTTTGGTCGGTCACCCTTCAGGGTGACGAAAAACGGCACTCTAAAGAGTGCCCGACCTTTAAAGGAGAATTGTGGAAGTAGAGACCGATTTTTTAGTGATAGGAAGTGGTGTAGCCGGTTTGAGCTTTGCCCTTAGAGTTGCCGCATGGGGAAAAGTGGCAGTGGTAACTAAAAGGGAAATTGAGGAGTCGAATACAAAGTATGCTCAAGGAGGAATAGCTTCGGTCTGGAGTCAAGAGGACTCATTTGATGCACACATTCAGGACACTCTGGTTGCCGGGGATGGACTTTGCCATCCCGATGTAGTGGAGATGGTGGTCAAAAATGGCCCGGATAGAATTAGAGATTTAGTTAGTTGGGGAGTAAATTTTACTTTATGGGAGAAAGATAAAACAAAATATGACCTTGCTCGTGAAGGAGGTCATTCCAAAAGAAGGATAATCCATGCTGCCGACCTGACTGGAGAAGAAGTGGAAAAGACCCTGGCTAATCGAGTTAAGAGAAACAGTAACATAGCCACATACGAAAACTTAATTGCAATAAACCTTATTATGAGAGAAGGAGAATGCTGGGGAGCTTATGTCCTGGACGTTAAGAAAAAGGTAGTGCACACTTTCCTGGCTAAGGTTACTCTTCTTGCCACTGGTGGTGCAGGAAAGGTCTACTTATATACCAGTAATTCAGATGTAGCTACAGGAGATGGGATAGCCATAGCCTACAGGGCAGGGGCTAAGATTGCAAATATGGAATTTATGCAGTTTCATCCCACCTGTCTCTACCATCCAGAAGCGAAGTCTTTCCTCATTTCAGAGGCTGTGAGGGGAGAAGGGGGTATTTTGAGATTGAGGGATGGTAAGCCTTTTATGCACAAGTACCACCCCCAGAAAGAACTGGCTTCCCGGGATATAGTTGCCCGGGCAATCGACAATGAAATGAAACAGAGGGGAGATGATTGTGTCTTTCTGGATATAACTCATAAGAGCCCGGAATTCATAAAGAAGAAGTTCCCCAATATTTACAAGAAATGTCGTTCTTTCGGTTTCGATATGACCAGAGAACCGCTTCCCGTAGTTCCTGCAGCACATTATATTTGTGGTGGCGTTTTAACTGATACTGATGGTCGGACTAGCCTCAAAAGACTCTATGCTGTGGGAGAGGTCACTTATAGTGGTTTGCATGGTGCCAATCGCTTAGCTTCTAATTCGCTTTTAGAGGCACTAGTCTTTGCTGACAGGGCTAGTAAGCACGCAAAATATGCCGCCGAAGAAAAAATCTCTTTCCCCACAGTTTCTCCCTGGGATATAGGACATGCTGTGGACAGCCATGAAGCGGTAATGGTAAGCCATAACTGGGACGAAATTAGAAGGCTGATGTGGAATTATGTGGGTATAGTTCGGTCGAATAAACGCTTAGCGCGGGCTAAACGCCGCATTGAACTTTTCCAGAAGGAAATCCAGGAGTATTATTGGGATTTTATTGTTACTAGTGACCTGATTGAGCTACGCAATATTGCAGTGGTGGGACAGTTAATTATTAACTCTGCTATTAAGCGCAGAGAGAGTCGTGGTCTCCACTATAACCTCGATTACCCTTCAAAGGATGACCTCCACTGGCAGAAGGACACAATTATTCAACAGAAGACACTTAAATAAGGAAGCAAAATTTTTTGGAGTGTCCCGACTTGTCGGGACTGGTGCCCCGACTCGTCGGGGCACTTTACGCTCCAAAATTTTTTTGGAATTTCAAGAATTCTAAGATTATGATTCCCCTCACCTATATCCTCTCCCTTAGGGGAGAGGGAGAGGGTGAGGGGGGACATTTGTAGGTCCCGATTCATCGGGACAGGTAAAGAATGATGACCCAGGACAAAATCACAATCAAAGGTGCCAGAGAGCACAACTTAAAAAATATAAATCTGGAGATTCCCCGCAATAAACTTGTGGTCATAACTGGTCTCTCCGGTTCGGGAAAGTCTTCTCTCGCTTTTGATACCATCTATGCCGAGGGACAGAGGAGATACGTGGAATCACTTTCTGCTTATGCTCGCCAGTTTCTGGGTCAGATGCAGAAGCCAGATGTTGACCAGATCATAGGTCTCTCTCCTGCTGTAGCCATCCAGCAGAAAGGTATCAGTCGAAACCCCCGCTCTACCGTGGGGACGCTAACTGAAATTTATGATTATCTGAGACTTTTATTTGCCAGGGTTGGTCATCCGCATTGTCCTAAATGTGGAAGGGAAATCCTTCCCCAGACTTCTCAACAGATAGTGGAACAGGTTTTGAACTTGCCTGAAGGTTCCAGGATTCAGGTGTTAGCGCCACTGGTAAGGGGAAGAAAGGGAGTTTATAGAGAGCTCTTCCAGAGGGTTCGCCAGGAAGGATACGTCAGGGTAAGAGTTGATGGGAAAATTTACGGACTGGAAGAGGAGATTAGATTAGACAAGAACAAGAAGCATAATATTGAAGTGGTTGTTGACCGCCTGGTGATTCGGCCCGAAGTGAAAACGAGACTTACCGACTCTATTGAAACCGCCTTAAAGCTTGCTCAGGGAATGGTTATAATAGATACTACCGGAAAGCGCTCTTCTCTTTTTAGTATCCACAACGCTTGTCCTCATTGCGGTATAAGCATGGGTGAAATATCTCCCCGTAGTTTCTCTTTTAATTCTCCCTATGGTGCCTGTTCTAGTTGTTCTGGGCTGGGAACGAAGATTGAAATAGAGCCTGACCTGGTTGTGCCTGATAAGAGCCTTTCTGTAAATGAAGGAGCATTGCTTCCCTGGAGCAGTCCCATTACTACACGGCGCCACCGCTGGAAATGGGCTGCTCGAAGCTATTACTATGAAATGCTTGAAGATGTTAGTGATTATTATGGTTTCAGTCTGGACACATCTTTCAAAAAGCTCCCCGAAAAGTATCAAAATATACTACTTTACAGTTCTCCAGATGAAATCTATGAGTCAGGAGAGCCTTTTGAAGGGGTGATTACACAGCTTGAGAGGCGTTACCACCGCACCGAGTCTGATTTTGTGCGAGAAGAGATTTTTAATAAGTATATGACTACAAGAGTCTGTCCAGATTGTCAGGGCAAAAGACTTAAAAAGGAGAGTTTGGCTGTTACCATCCAGGAGAAGTCTATTGCAGATATAGCTGCGTTTTCCATCAAAGAGGCCCAAGGATTTTTCAACAAGATTTCTCTTTCCCCGACTGAGGCACTTATTGGACGGGAAGTACTGAAAGAGATTAAAAAGAGACTCTCCTTTCTTATCAACGTAGGATTAGACTACATTACCATTGACCGACCGGCAGCTACTTTAGCTGGTGGAGAGGCGGAAAGAATTCACCTGGCAACCCAGATTGGGTCATCCCTGGTGGGGGTAATTTATATCCTCGATGAGCCCACTATTGGTTTACACCCGCGTGATGTATCCAGATTAATCTCCACTCTGGAGGATTTGAGGGATTTAGCCAATACGGTTCTGGTTGTGGAGCACGACCCAGCAACAATCCATGCTGCTGACCACATCATAGATTTGGGTCCGGGAGCAGGTGAAAAAGGAGGGAGGGTTGTGGTTAGTGGTTCGCTATCCAAAATAATAGCTAACCCCGAATCTTTGACTGGCGCGTATATTTCAGGTAAACTGAAAGTGCCCCTGCCGGCAAAGAGAAGAAGTGTAGACTTTAAAAGGGTTCTGGAAATAAAGGGGGCAGCCCAGTTCAATTTAAAGAATATTAATGTAAAGATTCCCTTGGGAGCTTTTGTCTGCATTACCGGCGTTTCCGGCTCGGGTAAGAGCACATTGATTCAGGAAATTCTGTATAAAGCACTGGCACAGAAAATATACCACTCCAAAGAGAAACCCGGGAAACACAAAGAGCTCTTAGGCATAGGAAACATTGATAAAGTAATCAATATTGACCAATCGCCAATTGGCCGAACGCCCCGTTCTAATCCAGCCACTTATACAGACCTATTTACTCCTATCCGCCAGCTCTTCTCTCTGCTTCCTGAGGCGAAGATTCGAGGCTACAAGCCAGGAAGGTTCAGTTTTAATGTCAAAGGAGGAAGATGTGAAGCTTGCTCGGGTGAGGGATTAATTAAAATAGAGATGCAGTTCCTCCCTGATGTTTATGTTCCCTGTGAAGTGTGTAAGGAGAAAAGGTTCAATCAAGAAACTCTCCAAGTCAAATATAAAGGTAAGAATATTGCAGATATCCTATCAATGAGCGTGGAAGAAGCTCTGAAATTTTTCAAGAATATACCCAGGATTAGAGAGAAACTCCAGACTCTATCCGATGTGGGACTCGACTATATAAAGATAGGGCAATCGGCGACCACTCTCTCGGGCGGAGAGGCTCAGAGGGTGAAGCTGTCCAAGGAGCTTTCCAAGAGGAGTACAGGAAGGACGCTATATCTATTAGATGAACCTACTACAGGGTTACATTTTGCAGACATAGAGAAGTTATTGAGCGTCTTGCACCGTCTGGTAGATAAAGGGAATACAGCTCTGGTTATCGAGCATAATCTGGATGTAGTCAAAACTGCGGACTATATTATTGATTTAGGTCCTGAAGGCGGGGAGCAAGGTGGGGAGGTAGTGGCAACAGGCTCTCCGGAAGAACTTTGCCAGTCTAAAAAATCGTATACAGGAAGATACTTAAAAAAATTCCTTAAATAAATTGGCTCCTATTTTCGAGCTGGTTTTTTGAAAATCATCTTAGCGATTTTCAAAACCAGCTCTTTTTCTTCCCCTTTCTTATCCCTGAGCAATGACATAAATCTTTTAATGAAAAGGTCTTCCCTGGGTAACCTGTAAGTTTTCTCAGTAGCAAACAGGGCTACTATTGGTATTTGCAGGACATCAGCAATTTTCTTTAAAGTATTTAAAGTGGGTCTCTTTGTTCCCCTCTCAATATGCCCCAGAAAGTTGGCAGTGATATCAGCTTTCTCTGCCAATTCCTCTTGAGTTAATTTTAATCTTTTTCTCTCTTCTCGGATTCTCTTACCCACCATTCTGTAAATAGTCTCCATAAGGCACCCCTGATGGAAATTATATGTTTTTTTGCCCGCCCTATGAATAGCCCAATAGGCAATATTAATTTTATTGACAGATAGGCAATGTTGTGATATACTTATAAATAGAGAGGCTTGTCCCCACCCCGATAAATCGGGGCGCCCATAAATGGTTACACTACGACAAATTTTAGAAAAGAGCTACATTATAAAGAGGAGTTGTTTTGAAATATGAAGAAGCATAAGATTCTTGTCGTCGATGATGAAGAGGGAATGAGATATATGTGTAAAAGTGCACTGGAACGCGCTGGATATCGAGTCAGTGTATCTCAGAACGCACAGGAAGCTCTTGAACTACTGGATAAGGATGAAGATTATGAGCTTGTACTTACAGATTTGAGTATGCCCGGGCACAATGGCTTGGAACTGATTAGGGAAATAAAAAAAAAGCATCCTCGTTGCAAGACCCTTTTAATGACAGGAACACTCCTAGGAAGTAATATAAATATAAGGAACTATTTACACAAGCCTTTTCGCCTTACGAAGCTGTTCTTAAAGATTAAACAGAGCCTTTCCTCACCCTGAAACTAATCCATCTCACCTGTCTTTTTTGATAACCTCAAAATTTATGATATACTAAAATTGTTATTAGTTAAAGTACAAAATTCATAAAAAAGATATCTCCATTCTTCTTTCCTTATTTGCTCTCGCCGAGTTCTTCTGGGAATGGAAGAGGAGCTTAACCGATTAAGGGAAGCGAATGCAGGGAAAGGATAGGAACTTGGAAAGTAGAGGAAGAGGCTGCCGCGCGGAAAATCGAAGAGGAGTTTTCTAAAATAAAAGGAAAGATATGCCCATTAATATAAATACAGTTCCCGCAATTTTTGTTACTACCTTTTTATCCACTTTATTAGAAATGAACCTGCCTAAATAGATTGCCATGACAGATAACAGAGTTAACGCTGTCATAGCTCCAATTAGAACCATCAGAGGGTTATATTTAGTGGCGAATATTCCCGAAGCAATTTGTGTCTTATCGCCCCATTCTGTTATAAAAATCAATACAAACCCTGAAAGAAACGAATTTTTGAAATATGATTTACTTTTCTCCCTTCCTTCTTTGTTTCTTAATATCAAAACCCCAAAAATTATGAAAATGATTCCCGAAAGTATTTTTAACAAACGGATGGGCACAATATTTATAATCCACGAACCTATTAATACCGCAACTCCATCTACTATCAAAAAAGCAAGCATAGCACCGAGTAATAGGTGTAGATGTTTTTTTGTTTTTGAGGATAAAAGGAAAATGGATAACTGAGTCTTGTCTCCGAATTCCGCTAAACCTATCATAATTAATGGAATTAATACATCTGTTATCATTTAGGCACTTATTTCTCCCTGTTTATCTTTTGAACTCTTGACTTTTCTTAACAAAGAGTCACTTCCATCTCGGATAATATACTTGCCTCAAAGAAAAGCGTGCTTGGATTCAAACTATGAACTAACCCGCTGATTACCCCCACTGCCGGCTTACCTGATAATCTTGTGAATATCGAGTAAAAAAATATAGAAGTGGCAATTCCCAGCATTGACTGTGCCAGGAAAATGGACCAACTATTTAACTTCAACAGAGCGATGAAAAGAGGGGAAATAGGTGTTCTGGTACCAAGGTCATTGGCAATATTGAAATTTGTCATCGCTTCGGCAAGTTTTAGATATCCCCCCGAGTCAGGCTATAAAACCGGATGGTAAACCAGCAGAAATACTATTCGGACAACAATAGCAACAAGTAATAGGAGCTGTAATTCCTTTCGTATATGGATTTCTCTAAAATACCGTTTCATCTTGCCCATCTTCTTTGAGGGAGTTTCAGCCAACGTGTGCGTGTTTGCGAAGCCCTGCACTTATTTTAATAATGGTTTGGATAGACATGGCAACTCACCATATATATTATGTCCCCTTGCCACATTTGTTTTCCGCGCCCAGGTCGTACAATTTTACTTTGCTATCGTGATAAAGCATTCTTATTGATGGATACTTGATGACTATGTCCGTATCAGCGTCAGTGACCAAATATCTAATGTTGTAATCACGATAAAGTAAGATATATTGTTTGTCGCAAATAAGTTGCCTTAGCTTTCGGTTTTTTGTATTTACACTTCTTGGGATTCGAGAAATATATCCAAATGCCATAGGCTTTTCGTGGATAGTTTGATAGTATAATGCCAATACGGGCCGCCTAACTGTTGTATCCACGATGCCTTTGGTATCAGGTAAATCTTTCAAGAAATTAACATATGGTGGTATGGCAATTTTAGAGGCTGGGATAGGTCTCGGTAAATATTCTATAAAAAGGATTATAAGTAATATTCCTGCCAGCAATCGTTTTCTTCGCGACTTTTGAAAAAGAACCTTAAATCCCATTGCCGAGATAACTGCTGCACTAAGCATTACCATTGCCATCATCCGCACAGGGACACCTGAAACCTTTAGAGGAGGAAATACCATTTCAAACAATTCATAAGGGAGCCCTAAAAAAGGAACTTCCCATCCCCATATATGCAATACAGGTCCTAAGCTCATGACAGTAAAGAAAATGAGTATAAAATACCATAACTTCAGACCTTGAGCAGGGAACTTTCGTCTTTTGACCCATGTAAAAATAAGAACATAGAGTACTGCCAGGCCTATATGAACACTACTTTCAGTGATATTGCCAGGAAGGTTAGACCAATAAGAATGTGTTAAATGAGCAAAACGCCAGTGTCCTCCAGGAATGAAGGGAGCCAGGAGGTCTAAGGAATACACCTTTGCTGAATGACCGCCCAAAAAGGGATCTTTCGTATTTAAAACCAGGAAAGAAACTACCAGTGGTCCTGCTGTTACGAGAAGACCTACAAAAAAAGCTGTAAAAGGAACCAAGTGTTCTTTTCTCAGGAAGAAAAAGATATCCTTCTTCTGAATACCATACCAACCAACTATCAGGCACGCTATCATCACACAGTAAAGAAAGTAGTAGTAACTACAAAGAAGGACTGCGAAAAGAACTATGGCCGAAGCTATAGCTGTAACAATCCTTGGTTTAGCAAGCAGCATATACCAGAAGAGCACAAAGAGTGGAATCCATTCTAAAGACACCAGCTCTAAATGCCCTCGAGCATGAGCAAAGTGATAATTTGAGAAAGTGAATATGAAACCTGCGATTATACTGCCCCAGTATGACTTAGTAAAATAGTAAGCCAATAAAAAGGCCGTAAGTCCACCGCCCACGAAAGAAAAAACAATAATAAAATGATAAACCTCTATTAGTGTCAAAAATTTTAACAAAAATATTCCCATAAAGCCATTAAATGGATCTAAAGCGTGCCCAAGGAGTGAGACACCGTATGGATAATGAAGATAATGGGTCTGCCAAGGTAATTGATGGAGCTCGGTTAATGCCTTGTTTACCCACCAGATATTCCAAACATGTTGTAATCCATCACCCTGGTCTGCAAAAAAGTGGGTGGAAAATTGTAAAATCAAAGGATAGGAGAGAATGCAAAAAAAGATGAAATAGAAAATTATAGGAAACAGTCCCATCTTAGCTACAATAAGGACATAATGTTTGATGTTCTCTCTGTTCATTTTTTAGAACTCTAAATAAGGTTTCAAAAAAATGGTAGATCTGTGTTTTCCGCGCCCAGGTCGTACAATTTTACTTTGCTATCGTGATAAAGCATTCTTATTGATGGATACTTGATGACTATGTCCGTATCAGCATCGGTGACCAAATATCTAATGTTGTAATCACGATAAAGCGAAATATATTGTTTGTCGCGAATAACTTGCCTTAGCT
>WJOT01000112.1 GCA_009619095.1 Clostridia bacterium | reverse complement strand
GGGGGCAACTTCCGCTGTCTGCGTTACCGGTTTAATAGTTCATGATACAGGCGATTATTTTTCCTTGTTTGGGCAGATTGTTATTCTCTTGCTAATCCAGATAGGTGGTCTGGGTTACATGACTATGGCTACTTTTCTGCTTTTGCTTATTGGCAGGACAATAACTCTTAAAGAAAGATTAATAATGCAGGAATCGATGCCTCAATTTAGTCTGGGAGGTGTGGTTCAGTTTGCAAAACATGTTCTAAAGATAACCCTTGTTCTGGAAGTTATTGGGGCGGTGATTTTGAGTTTACGCTGGATGGGACAATACCCTGTTTCCAGAGCAATATATCTGGGAATATTTCACTCTGTTTCAGCATTTTGCAATTCGGGTTTTTCCCTGTTTAGTGACAGTTTGAGAGGGTTTCGGGGAGATATGGTTATTTGCCTGACTGTTCTGTCTTTGTTCTTCATCGGAGGACTGGGATATGTTGTGGTCAGCGACCTCTATTATTTGAGGCATCGCAAGTTTCCCCGACTTTCAGTGCACACTAAATTTGTCTTATCCATTACATTGGCTTTGATTGTTTTGGGAGGAGTTAGCTTCTTTCTCTTGGAATATAAAAATCCTTTGACACTGGCGGGATTGCCAGGAAGAGAGAAAATTATGGCTTCTCTGTTTCAAGCAATGACACCGCGAACAGCCGGGTTTAGTGTGATCAATGTCGGGGGAATGATGCAGGGAAGTTTATTTCTTACTATTATTTTAATGTTCATCGGTGCTTCCCCTGGAGGCACTGGCGGAGGGATTAAGACCACTACTTTTGGAGTTATGCTGGCTACGGTATGGGCTACTCTGAAAGGGAAAAGAGATGTTACACTTTTCAAATATCGCATTTCAGGAGAGGTTATTAATAAGTCTTTTGTGGTTGGCTTTTTATCGATATTGTTCGTTGTTATTACCACTGTGTTTATTACCAGTAGCGAAAGTTATAGCTTCATCAGGGCCTTTTTTGAGACTATGTCTGCTTTTGGCACAGTAGGGTTGTCCACAGGAATTACCAGTGGACTTTCCAATCTGGGCAAGACATTGCTGATTGTTACTATGTTTGTAGGAAGGTTGGGACCTCTTACCATTGGAGTGGCGATGATGCGTGAAGTGAAAGACCTGAGGTTCCGCTATCCAGAAAAAAGGGTACTGGTGGGGTGAGGAGGTTGAACAAAATGAAACAATGTGTTGTGCTTGGTTTGGGGATTTTCGGCGCCTCTGTAGCTAAGGCTCTTGCAGAGAAAGGTTGCGAGGTGCTGGCGATTGACGAAGATGAAGAGAAAGTTAAAGAGATATCCGACGTCGTTACACAAGCAGTGCAGGCTGATGCAACTGAGGAGAAGGCTCTGCGTGCCCTGGGTGTGGACAAAATGGATATAGCGATTGTCTCTACTGGGGAAGATATGGAAGCAAGCATTCTGATAACTCTCCTGATGAAAGAGTTAGGGATTAAAACTATTGTGGCTAAAGCTGTCTCTCCTTCTCATGGGACTGTGCTACGCAAGGTTGGAGCAACGCGTGTGGTCTTCCCTGAGAGAGATACGGGAGTTAGAGTTGCAAAGAGCCTGGCTGCTCCAGACATTCTGGAACACATAGTATTATCTCCAGAATATAGTATCCTGGAAGTTCATGCCCCGAAAAGTTTTATCGGCAGGACTTTAGGAGAGATCGATGTGCGGGCAAAACATGGAGTAAATATAATTGCCGTTAAGAGGAAACTTCCTTATTTGACCGATACAGGGGAGTCCGATTTTAAAGAAGAGATCCTGATTACTCCAGGAGCAGATGAAGAAGTTGCTGATGGCGATATTCTGGTGGTTCTGGGGACTAATAAAAAAATAGATAAACTGAGAAATTTATAGAAAAAGAGTTAGATTTCCGGAATCTTCCGGAGGAGGATAATCTGAGATGGTTCAAGAGGAAAAGAAAGATTTTAAGAACCTTGAGGCAAAGATTGCCAAGATGAAAGACCGAAAAGAAAAAGCAGAAAAACTTATTGAATTGGGTAAGTTCTATTTCCTGAATGAGAAATATAATGAAGCAATTGGGAAATTCAAAGAAGCATCTAAAATTGACGAAAATAATGCGGAAATCTACTATAACTTAGGTGTTGTATACGAAAGTAAGAATTTGCCCGATGAAGCCAGCCAGATGTATACGAAGGCGCTGGAGCTCAATCCCGGTCATCAACTGGCGAGTAAACATCTGGAAAAGATAGTGGGGAAGTGATGCAAGAGATAGAAATGGCAGATAGGATAGAAGAGTTAAGAAAATTATTTAGGCAAGAGATTGCCAGGATAACTACTCCCGAAGAATTAGAGAAATTGAGGATTAAGTACCTGGGAAGAAAAGGTTTATTTATGGAGATTTTTAAGGACATTAGCAGCTTCCCGGCCGAACAGAGACCGAAAGTCGGGGAACTTGCCAACCGAGTTAGAAATGATGCGTTTAGTGAATGGAACACAAAGAAAAAGGAGATAGAACTCAAGAAAGAAGAGGTAAAAGAGGAGAAAGAAGCAATTGATATTACGTTGCCTGGTAAAAAATTCAGTTTAGGGAAAAAGCATCCGATTACTTTAATCCTGGATGAGATTAAAAATATATTTGTCTCTTTAGGATTTCGCATTGTGGACGGTCCGGAAGTGGAGACAGAGTATTACAATTTCGAAGCTCTCAACATGGATTTACACCATCCCGCAAGAGATATGTGGAGCACACTTTATATAAAGGAAGGGGTGCTTTTACGCACTCATACTTCCCCAGTTCAAATTCGGGTTATGGAGAAGCAATCTCCTCCTTTAGCTATTATTGCCCCTGGCAAATGCTACCGCCGAGATGCAGTCGATGCTTCTCATTCGCCGATGTTCCATCAGGTGGAGGGACTTCTGGTTGATGAAGGGGTCAGCTTTGCCCACTTGAAAGGAGTTCTTACCCACTTTTGTCATCGAATGTTCGGTGCGGAGACTAAAGTTCGCTTTCGACCCAGTTTTTTCCCCTTTACAGAACCGAGTGTAGAAGTTGACATTCAATGTGTTATCTGTGCAGGTAAAGGCTGTTCTGTCTGTAAACAGAGTGGATGGTTGGAAATTCTGGGTGCGGGCATGGTCAATCCTAGAGTGTTTGAATTTGTGAAGTATGATACGAAGAAGTACACTGGCTTTGCTTTTGGCATGGGTGTGGAGAGGATTGCCATGTTGAGATATGGCATAGATGACATGCGCTTGTTCTTCGAGAATGACCGTAGATTTTTGAAACAGTTCTAAACACCCCCCCCCCCCTGT
>WJOT01000041.1 GCA_009619095.1 Clostridia bacterium | reverse complement strand
ACCGGAGCCTTAAGAAGGCTTAAAAGAAGAATACAAAATTTATTCAAGACGGTAAAAGATTCGGTGATGGATGTAGTGAATCTGTTGATTGGTCAGGCCAAAAGAGCCGCTCCTGCTGGGGCGATGCTAACTTCTCAAGATAAATACGTCTCCCAGTTAAAACAGGAATTGGTGGGTTCTATGGGAACATCTTTCGAGCCTTTATTAGAAAGACATATTGGTAAGAAGGTTGTACTTGAGTTGACCAAGGGTGGTAAAATATTTGAATATCCAGGCGTGTTAAAGGACTATACGGCGGAATTTATAGAAATCATGGACGTTGATTACAGAATAAAAGAAGAGCAAACAGCCAGAAAGGCAGATCTTACAATTCCCAGAAAATACGGTGTCATTCGACATCTCGGCGAATAGATTTGGAATAATGAAGAATAGAGGTTGGGTAAAGTTTACCAAGAGTGAGGAAGAGACGAGAAAGATTGGTAGAGCAATCGGCAAAGGACTTCTGCCGGGAGATATAATCTGTCTTGTTGGCGAACTCGGCTCTGGCAAGACGACCATTACCCAGGGCATTGCTCAGGGGTTGGGAGTTCGAGGCTCTGTAAGTAGTGCCACCTTCAAGTTAATTAACGAGTATAAAGGAAGAATTCCAGTTTACCATTTTGACCTCTTTCGTCTTGATAAATTATCCGAAGTAGAAGAACTGGGTTATAGAGAATATTTCTATAATCAGGGAGTAACAATTATTGAATGGGCGGAGAAGATGAGACCACTCTGGCCTGAAAAGAGAATGGAAATAGAATTAAAAATAATTTCTGAGAATAATCGGGAGATAAAGATAACTAATCTGATTGGCAGGGAGATCAATGTAAATGGTAATTCTGGGAATAGAGACATCAACTAAAACCTGTAGTATAGCCCTGACAGATGGAAAGAAGTTACGGGATGAGATTTCACTCCATCTGGGACTTTCCCATTCGGAAAGGGTAATTCCACTTCTTGATGAAATATTGAAAAGAAATGGCATGGCTATTAAGGATATAAATGGAATTGCGGTGTCCATTGGTCCAGGTTCATTTACGGGAATTCGCGTGGGAGTTTCCACAGCCAGAGGGCTTGCTCAGAGTTTAAACATTCCCTTGGCAGGAATTCCCAGCCTTGATGGCTTAGCCTTTGGTATGGAAACATCCGGAGAGCTTGTTTGCCCTATGATTGATGCTCTACGCCGGGAAATCTACACTGCACTATATGATGGCAGAAAGAGATTGACTCCCCATCAACTAATTGGGATAGAGGACTGGTTGAAAATATTGAAAGATAAAGAGGAAACTATACTCTTTCTTGGTGAGGCAGCGGACCTTTATGAAAATATAATTAAAGATTTTCTAAAGAAGAAAGTAAAAATTGTCAAGAAGGAAAGGCGTTACGTTTCGGCAGCCCGCGTTGCCCGGTTGGGTTTGGAGAAACTTGTTTCCGGGGAAGGGAAAAAGTATGATGAAGTCTTTCCCCTATATATAAGGAGAGCGGAGGCTGAAGTGAAATGGGAAGAGAAGGAAAGATTGAGAAAGAGTTGAAATTTTCCATATTCCCATTGGATTACAACGACCTTGAGGAGGTGGTGGAGATAGAAAGCGTATCTTTTCCTGAACCGTGGTCACTGGCAATGTTCTATCATGAGTTGATAATACCTTTTTCCCACTTTTATGTAATGAGAGAAAATTCTCAGGAAAAGAAAAAGAGCAGGATGATTGCTTATGGTGGTTTCTGGATGGTTAAACACGAGGCGCACATAACCAATCTTGCCGTACATCCAGACTATAGGAGTCGTGGCTTTGGGAGTGAGTTTCTCAGATTTCTTTTGGAGAAGGCAAAAAATTTGGGAGCCAAAGTAGCAACCCTGGAAGTTCGAACTTCCAATAGGGTGGGACTGAGGTTGTACGAGAAATGGGGTTTCCGGAAGACGAAAATCAAGGAAGGCTATTATGCTTATACTGGAGAAGACGCCATTGTAATGGAAAAGAGAAATTTGTAATGAAAGATAGTTTGTTCGTCGCTGTAGGGGCGACAGGCAGTTTATCCCGTGCAAGCGGGATGGTCGCCCAAAGGAAGGGACGGCACGCCGAAAGGTCGGCATAAACTGCGTCCGTCCCCCACAGAAAGGGAGGGATAGATGCCAAAATTAAAATTGGGTTTACCAAAAGGGAGCCTTCAGGTGCCAACTATGGAGTTGTTCCGTAAAGCCGGCATACGTATTTATGTAGGAGGGAGGTCATATTTTCCCTCATGCGATGACTCGGAATTGGAAGTTATGCTGGTAAGGGCTCAGGAGATGGCCAGATATGTTGAGGATGGTACTTTCGATGCAGGGCTCACTGGCTACGACTGGATTAGAGAAAACAAGGCAAAAGTAAAAGAAGTGTGTGAGCTTGTATATTCCAAGTCGGGGTACCGTCCGGTGAAGTGGGTCCTGGCTGTTTCTAACAATTCACGAGTTAGATCCGTGAAAGACCTGAAAGGAAAGAAGATAGCCACTGAGTTAGTTAACGTAGTTAAGGATTATTTGAAGAAGAAGAAAGT
The DNA here is from genome assembly GCA_009619095.1 of Clostridia bacterium. Lineage (GTDB taxonomy): Bacteria > UBA6262 > WVXT01 > WVXT01 > WVXT01 > WVXT01. Next base: position 30,861 of record WJOT01000041.1, on the reverse strand, counting down.
AAAAGCAGATGTGGAATTTTCCTGGGGAGCTACCGAGGGAAAGGCAGGGACTTTAGCTGATGCTATTGTGGAATTGACCGAGACCGGCTCTTCTCTGGAGGCAAATTATTTAAGAACTATAGATACGATTATAGAATCGACAACGCGTTTCATTGCCAATAAGGGGTCCTATCAGAATCCTTGGAAGAGGAACAAGATTGAGAATATTGCTATTCTCTTACAGGGAGCTCTGGCAGCAGAGGGCATGGTGGGGTTAAAGATGAACGTGAGAAAGGAAGACATTTCCAAACTTATGAAGATTCTGCCTGCACTCAAAAAGCCAACAGTTTCCCTTTTGACTATTCCGGGTTGGCTTGCCCTTGAGATAATCCTAAAAGAAGAAATGGTAAAGAAGATTCTTCCGGAACTGAAGCGCGCTGGTGCTGAAGGGATAATAGAGTATCCCCTGAATAAAGTAATCTATTAGGCAAGACGTAATTGGAAATTGGAGTCCTTCATCTTTTCTTCCTCTCCCATGGGGGAGAGGGTTGGGGTGAGGGGGAATAAATATTGGAGGTTTAATGTCTATTCGGGTACGATTTGCACCTTCGCCCACAGGTTATCTCCATTTAGGAGGAGCCCGCACTGCACTATTTAACTGGCTTTTTGCCAAGAGGAAAGGCGGTACATTTATTCTCCGGATAGAAGATACTGATGAGGTGCGTTCTACAAATGAGGCTGTACTGGCGATTATTCGTGGGCTTGAATGGTTGGGTATGAATTGGAATGAGGGTCCTAAGATTACCATCGACCGGCATAAAACAGTTATTAAAGAAGTTGGGGAACATAAGCCATACTTCCAGATGAAAAGGCTCGAATTATATAGGAAGTATGCGGAAAAACTGATTGAGGATGGCAAGGCTTATCGGTGTTACTGTTTTCCTGAAGAGCTGGAGGAGATGAGAAAGAAGGCAATCCAGGAGAAGAGGCCACCAAAGTATGATGGTAGATGTCGCAATCTTACTGCAGAAGACGAGAAGATATATAAAGAGGAAGGCAGGAAGCCTGTAGTGCGCTTCAAGACTCCCCAGGAGGGAGTTACAGAATTTGAAGATATAGTAAGGGGGAAAGTAAGCTTCCAGAACAACCTTCTGGACGATTTTGTTATGCTTAAATCGAGTGGCTCCCCCACATACAATTTTGCGGTTGTAGTTGATGACCACGAAATGGAGATAAGCCATGTGATTCGTGGTGATGACCACATATCCAATACTCCCAGGCAGATTCTCCTCTATGAAGCGCTTGGCTGGGAGAAGCCTCAATTTGCCCATGTACCGATGATTCTCGGCTCGGATGGTAGCCGGCTCAGTAAAAGGCATGGGGCGACTTCATTAGAATATTATGAAAAAGAAGGGTATCTTCCAGAAGCAATGGTTAATTATTTAGCCCTTCTGGGCTGGGCTACAGAAGATAGTCAGCAGATTTTCGACATAGAGGAATTGAAAGAAAAGTTCTCTTTGGAAAGGTGCGCAAAATCTGCTGCCATTTTCGACCTTCAAAAACTTCTCTGGATGAATGGTGAGTATATAAGGAAGATGGAACCGGATGAGCTTACTACGGAAGCGCTTCCGTTTATAATTAAAGAAAATCTGATTCAAGGGGACACAGATGAAGAGGTTAAGCAGTGGGTAGAGAATATATTAACAAAGGCCATTTCCCTGGAACAGGAAAAAATAAAATTACTGAAGGATATTCCATATTTGATAAGTTATATGCTTAAGGAGGACTTAGAAAATAAAGATTACGAAGAGGAAGCCAAAGAGAAAGTATTAAAGGTTAGTGGCGTTAAACAGATACTATCCGATTGCAGGGATAGGCTCACCAGGTTGGAAGATTTCTCAGAAGAGAAAATTGAACAGGAAGTTCGCAACTATACTAAGGAGAGCGGTAAAAAGACAAGTGAAGTGTTCCATCCCATCAGGGTGGCAGTATCCGGCCGCACGCGAGGGCCGGGTCTATTTGCTCTCTTATCGTTTCTCGGCAAAGAGAGAGTCTTAAAGAGAATAGATTATACAATCAAGAACTTCCTATAGTTTCTCTACAAGGAGGCAGGATGGCTGAAGAACCAAAATTGAACATGCTTTTTATGAGCCTTGTTCTCTCCCTTTCCCAGGCAGCAATGCAGCATATGGGTAAAGTTACTAATCCCCTGACGGGTAAGATTGACAGAAATTTAGAGCAGGCAAAGGTAACAGTCGATATGCTGGAAATGTTAAAAGAGAAGAGTAAAGGAAATCTGGTTAAAGAGGAAGAAAAGTTAATCGGTGAGACTCTGGCCACTCTCCAGCTAAACTATGTTGATGAGGTAAAAAAGGAAGAGAAAGAAAAGAAAGAAGAAAAGAAAGAAGAGAAGGAAGAGAAACAAGAAGAACAAAAATGAGAGATTGCCGGGTGGTCTAATGGTAGGACACGAGACTCTGGATCTTGTTGTGGAGGTTCGAATCCTCCCCCGGCAGCTTGCTTACCTGCGAGGATTCGAAGCCAACGAGCGCCGAGGTCATTCGAGGAAGAGCCTGGAGGGCGGAAGCGAGTTGGCCGGCTTTTGAGCCGTGGGAGTAAGGGGAACGGCGAGAAAGCGAATCCTCCCCCGGCAGCTTGCTTATCTGTAGGGATTCACCTTCCTTGGCAGTTCCGACGGAGTGGGAACTGAACAGTGGAAAATCGAAATTGGAGAATGAATAAAAAAGGATGTGTGGTGTCGGATTCAAAAGGGTTCACTTTGACGGAACTTATGATTTCTGTAGCGGTTCTTGGATTACTTGTAGTTACTGTTATCATAACATTTGGCAATTCAACTCGCCGAGCAAATGAGAATGTGGCAAAGGGGAATCTGGGTATTTTGCGTATGTCAATTATGACCTACTATGGAACTAATAAGGGAGTATGGCCTTCTAACCCACTTCCCAATTCTCTGATTCCTAATTATGTAAATGAGATTCCATATTTGAACCTTAAGTCTCATCCACGAACAAATCAAGTCATAGGACCTAATCTCACTGATAGCGGTGGGTGGTGCTATGATTCTGCAACAGGGAGAATTTGCATTGATTGTACACATCTTGTTCTTGATGGAACTCAAATATCCGGTTGGTAGATTAGAGAAGGTGAGGTGGAATGGAAGAATCTAAGAAAAGATTATATTTATCTATAGCTTCCACTTTGGCCTGGATTTGGGGAATTATAATGTTATTTAATGCTATTGTCTTCGGTATTCCCGCCATATCTATGGGTAAAAACTTTGGATTTCCTATTTTAATGTTAGTGATGGGTGGCTTATATTGTTTCAGTGGGTATGGATTAAGAAAAAAGCGACGAATGGCAGGAGTGGTGGCTTTAGTTGTTTCGGGCCTGGTGTTAATTCTTAATATAATTTCGCCTGCGAGAGTGAGTCTACTGGCAATTTTGGTCAATTTGGCAATTATAATCCTGGTTTTGATTAGCTGGAAAGAGCTTGTTTAGAAATTTTTTTTACTTATCGTATTAGTGGCTAAGGAGGTTTAGGTATGGCGGAAATTAAGGTGGAGAAACTGTCTGATGAGGAATTGAAATCGTTGGGAGTGGATGAATGGAGTCCATGGGAATGCGAGCCTTCAACTTTCGACTGGGAATATGATGACAAGGAGACTTGCTATGTTCTGGAAGGGAAAGTGAAGGTTAAAACTCCTGATGGCGAAGTTGAATTTGGGAAGGGCGACCTGGTTACATTCCCCAAAGGACTTAAATGCACCTGGAATGTGATAGAGAAAATTAGGAAAGTATATAAGTTTGGATAAGATTGATAAAAAATGTCACATAAAATATTTGCTGATGCAATCATTGTGGTACATTTCCTGTATATTCTATTTATGCTATTGGGATTTCTGCTTACCGGATATGCTCTCTTCTTCAGGCAGAAGTTCTTCGATAGGTGGCTTTTCAGGTCGCTCCATCTTTTAGGTATTTTCTATGTTGCCTCTTTAAGCATTCTGGGCAAGTATTGCCCCTTAACCATCCTCGAGAATGAACTCAGGTTAAGATATGAGGTATCTTTAGTATATTCTGGTTCGTTCATTGTCCATTATTTAGAGAAGTTGGTTTATCCTGATGTTAATCCTTTGGTAATACAGATACCAACAGTTTTTCTTGCCATATTTACAATAGTGGTGTTTATAGTTAGACCACCGAAGAAAATAAAAAGCATAATGGCAAGATTGAGCCCTGGGAGAGAGAAGTTATGATTTTGGAAAAGATGAGTCTTAAGGGGAAAACAGGGATAGTGGTTGGTGCAAGCCGCGGTCTGGGGAAAGGTATTGCTATTGGTCTTGCTCAGGCTGGGGCAGACCTTGCTGTGACCAGCAGGGAACTGAAAATAATTGAGAAAGTAGCTGAGGAAATCAAAAGTTGGGGAGGGGAAGTGCTTCCCCTGCAGGTTGATGTGGCGAGAAAAGAAGATATTGATGTAATGGTAGATAAAACCATGGGAAAATTTGGTAAGATAGATTTTCTATTCAATAATGCTGGAAGGATTACCAGAGTGCCTTCAGAAGACTTTTCAGAAGAAGATTGGGATGAGGAGCTCAATGTTAATCTGAAAGGGACTTTCTTGTGTTGCCAGGCGGTGGGGAGAGTAATGATTAAACAGAAGAGAGGGAAAATTATAAACATTTCTTCCATAGCCAGCTTTATAGGGGGGAAGAATATTTCTGCCTATGTAGCAAGCAAGGGAGGGGTTTCTCAACTGACCAAGTCGCTCGCCAGTGACTGGGCGAAATATAACATTAGGGTTAATGCTATTGGACCGGGCTATTTTGAGACTGATTTGACTGAGCCTTTGCGGAAGGACCCCAAAAGATTTTCGGCAATAAATGCAAGAATTCCTTTAGGTAGATGGGGTAAGCCTGAGGATTTGGCGGGAATAGCTGTATTTCTTGCTTCTGATGCTTCTGATTACATAACCGGCCAGACAATCTTTGTGGATGGAGGATGGCTTGCGGTTTAAGGAGGGAAATTCGATGAAAAAACTCTTGAATATCGTTTTACTGGTATCTTTTGTTTTCCTGGTAGGATGTGCAGCCCATCCGGTTACAGGGAAAAGGGAGCTCAGATTAGTCTCTACAAAGCAGGAAGTTGCCCTGGGAAAAGCAACTGCTCAACAGGTAGTAAAGCAGTTTGGCGTTTACGATGACCCCAAGTTACACGAGTATATAAACGAGGTGGGACAGAAACTGGCCAATGTTTGCGAGAGAAAAGAGATAACTTACTATTTTACTGTTCTGGATACTCCCATGGTGAATGCTTTTGCTGCTCCCGGAGGATTCATTTTTGTCACCAGGGGAATCCTTAGGGAAATGGATGACGAAGCTCAACTGGCAGGAGTGATGGCACATGAGATTGGACACGTTGTCTGGCGCCATGGGGCAAAACGACTGGAGAAAGCATTTGGTTATTCGGCAATTATTCTCCTGGGAGAAATACTCACTAAGAAAGATTTGAGCCAGTTGAGGCAATATACCAATTTCCTTTTTTCCTTAATGCTTCTGGGATATAGCCGGAAGAACGAGTTTGAGGCTGACAATTCTGGAGTCCGCTATCCCCTTGCTGCCGGATACAATCCAAAGGGAATGACTGAGTTTTTCGAGAAACTTAAAGCTATGGAAAAGAAACCTCCAACTAAGTTTGAAAATCTGTTTCGGTCCCATCCACCTACAGGCGATAGAATTGAAAGGATTCAGCTTTACCTGGAACAGGTTGAGTTTGAGGAAACTGGACTGGTAAGGAATCAGGAAAAGTTTAAGAGTTTGACGCAAAATCTGCCTGCCGAGGAGCCAAAAAAGTGACAGGCACTTTTTTCCTCCATGACACAGCCTCGTAAACTCTGTTACTCCATTTCCAAGAAAAATAGAGTTGACCCCATTTTTCTTAAATGGTTGAAAAAGATGGGGAAATATGTTAAAATCCTATGAATAATTTAGTGGAAAGGAGACTTTTATGGACATCCTGGTCAATCTGGAAAAGTTAAATAGCCATGTGAGGAAAGTTTTGGTGCCTTTTAGCCAGGCAATGATTGCATTGCATGGGGATAACCTTAAATCTATCTCCCTTTATGGTAGCGCAGTGGGAGAAGATTTTATTCCTAAAAAATCGAACGTCAATCTCCTTTTGGTAATGGAGAGAATAGACCCTCCTGACTTGAAGAAGAGCTTGAAACTTATTAACCAGGGAAGGAAAAAGGGAATTGTCCCTCTCCTTCTTACTGTTGAGCATATAAAGTCTTCTACGGATACATTCCCTATAGAATTTCTGGAAATGAAGGAGAGTTATAGCCTCATTTATGGAAAAGACATATTGGGCGAACTGGAAGTAAAGGGCCGAAATGTGAGGCTACAATGCGAACAGCAATTAAAGGGGGGATTGATCAGGCTATATCAGGTCTATTTAGAGATAGGGATGAAGGAGAAAAGGATTCGCTCTCTTTTAGTCAATTCCCTTACTTCTCTTATTCCCATTTTCCGAAGCCTGTTGCGGCTGAAGGGAAAGGCCTTGCCCGTTAAGAAAAGAGATATTATCAGTGATTTGGAAAGAGAGTTCACTGTTAATGGTGCCCTCTTCTTAAAGGTTCTCGAGATGAAAGAGGGTAAAAAGGTAAAAGATAACTTAGAAAAACTCTTCGGTGACTACTTAGAAGAGGTTGAGAAGTTGTGCATAATCTGTGACAGGATGGAATTGTAATGAGAAGAATTAAGATACTGCCGGTAATATTAATCACACTATTTCTTCTACAGGCTCCTTCTTTGGGGAAGGAGGCTTCCTTTCCCAAGCCGGTGGGATACGTTAATGACTTTGCTCACATTCTCTCATCCAGCGATGTAGCCCGGTTGACAAATCTTGTTACTGAACTGGAAAGAAAGACGACTTCTGAAATTGCTGTAGTGACCCTGGAGAGTATTTCGGAAGGAGATATAGAAAGTTATGCGGTAGACCTCTTTGAGGCGTGGGGGATTGGGAAGAAGGGTGAGGATAATGGTCTGTTAATCCTTGTTAGTGTTGGTGAACGACTGATTAGAATAGAAGTGGGTTATGGATTAGAGGGTATCATTACTGATGGTATGGCTGGAGAGGTTATTCGTCAGAAGATTGCTCCCAGTTTCGGGAGAGGAGAGTTCGGCGAAGGGCTTTTTAATGGTACGGCTACTCTTGCCAATTTAATTGCCCGGGAAAAGGAAGTGGAATTACTTGCCCTAAGTTCTCTCCCTCAAGAGAATTATGAGGTGGCTGTTGCCGGGAGGTCTCGGCGCAGGGGAGCTCTGGGGAATCTATTATACTTATTCTTAATCCTCTTCTTTATGGGGGGCAGGCTCTTCCTCTTGCCGTTCTTTTTCATGGGAGGAGGCTTCTGGGGTAGAGGAGGAGGAGGGTTTGGAGGAGGATTTGGAGGATTTGGCGGAGGACTCTCTGGCGGCGGAGGTGCCACCGGGAGATGGTAATAAGTAAGAAAAGTTGATTTTTCGAGCGGCGAGGAATTTTTTACCGCTTGGAAACTTCGGCTTCTGCAGGGCACAGAATTAAACTCGCCCCGATAAATCGGGGCTCAAACAAAATTCTGCTTGGAAGAGTTATTGTCAGCCTCGTTTCCTCGCTAAAATTCCAATGCTCTTCAAAATCAACTTTTCTTTAAAGGGGGGCAGAAAAAAAACAGGGAAGAGTTGATTTTTCGAGCGGCGAGGAATTTTTTACCGCTGGGAAACTTCGGCTTCTGCAGGGCACAGAATTAAACTCGCCCCCGATTTATCGGGGGCTCAAACAAAATTCTGCTTGGAAGAGTTATTGTCAGCCTCGTTTCCTCGCTAAAATTCCAATGCTCTTCAAAATCAACTTTTCTTTAAAGGGGGGCAGAAAAAAAACAGGGAAGAGTTGATTTTTCGAGCGGCGAGGAATTTTTTACCGCTGGGAAACTTCGGGCTCTGCAGGGCGCAAAAATAAACTTCCCCCGCAGAGCGGGGGTCGAACAAATTTTTGCTCGGAAACAAATGAGTGAAGCATCCCGATTTTCAATCGGGAAGTGTTTCCTCGGGGAACACTTGTTCTCGCTTTTTGGCTGAAATTCCGAACGTTCTTCACAAACTATTTTCTTCAGATTGGTGAGGGAAAACACTTACTGATTCACAAAAGGAGGAGGAAATTATGAAAAAGGCATGGATTTTTCTGGTTATTTTTGTTTTTTTAATTTTTGTGGGGGCTGCTTGGTACATTTCTGGCCTTAATCGCGTAGTGAGAATGGATGAAGAGGCGAATGAGGCTTGGGCTCAGATTGATACACAGCTCAAGAGGAGAAGCGAATTAATTCCCAACCTGGTGGCTACAGCTAAAGGATATATGAAACATGAAAGAAAAGTATTTACTCACATAGCCGATGCGCGCGCAGCACTTGCTGGAGCAAAAACAATTCCGGCAAAGATTAAGGCAGCCACAAAATTGGACAGTGCTTTAGGCCGTCTTCTGGTAATAGTTGAGCGGTATCCTGATTTGAAAGCCAATCAGACCTTCATCAGGCTAATGGACGAACTGGCGGGGACTGAAAATAGAATTGCTGTGGCCAGGGTGAGGTATAATCGAGCGGTCAAGGGGTTTAATGCCCATATTAGAGAAGTCTTTGGGCGCTTCTTTGCTAAAAAAAGAGATCTGGATGAGCAGCGAACTTATTTCGAAGTTGGAGAGGAAGAAGCTGAAGCCCCCCGGGTTGAATTTTAGGGGGAACGCAACCTAAGGTTGCGGCTACCGAAAACAGGAAGAAGAGGTTGAAGAGAAATGGGGAAATTAAAGAACGAATTCTCCTGGTCAAATTCGAGAAATAGTGTTTTCAGGGAATGCCGCAGAAAATACTATTACAGTTATTATGGACACTGGGGTGGTTGGGAGTTTGATGCTCCTGACGAGGTCAGGCAGATATACATTCTGGGGAAACTGAAGAACAGATTTATGTGGGCAGGGGGAGTAGTTCATGAGGTTATCAAGAATGTTCTGGAGGAGACGAAGTCTGGCAGAGTGCCACTGATGAATCGCCTCATCAATTTAACCAGGGAAGAGATGCGGCACGGTTTCGAATCCTCAAAGAACAAAATGTACTGGCAAGACCCTAAAAGCTGCGCCTTATTTGAGCACGAATATGATATAGAAGTGAAAGATGAGAAATGGAAAGACCTCTGGAAGCACGTAGAGACATGCATTCAGAATTTTTATAGTTCAGATATTTTTGATATGGTTAAGAATATCGACTTTTCACTCTGGTTGCCCATAGAGGAGTTTCAGGCTTTCCTCTTCGAAGATACCAAAATCAATGTCAAGTTAGATTTTGCTTACAGAGATAGAAATGGCAGTATTATCATAATAGACTGGAAAACCGGTAAATCTGAACGTGCTGGAAGCGACATTCAACTTGGTTGTTACACTTTATTTGCAATTGACCACTGGAATGTGGATTCGGAAAAAGTTAAAACGATTGAGTACAATTTGTACCATAAGAGGGGTATTACAAACAAGTTGGATGCTGGAGAGATAGAAGAGATTAAGGGATATATGGGAAAGAGTATCAGGGAAATGAAGTCATTACTGGCAGACCCTGTTCAGAATATAGCTTCCCAGGATAATTTTGCCAAGACACTCAACCGGGAAATCTGTAGCTCCTGTAATTTCAAGAGAATTTGCCTGAGCGAAGTTTAAAGTAGGAGCGTTTGGAAAGGTTATTAGAGGTGAAGAATAAAATGAGTTTTTTGAAGATTGTGGAGGAAATTGTAGTCAAGGACTCTCGCTATAAAGTCGAGGCTTACGATTTTGTTATGGGAGCTTTAAATTACACACAAAGTAAATTTGATAAGCCGAGACATGTTAGTGGTCAAAGACTCCTTGAGGGCATTAAGGAATATGGTCTGGAATGTTTTGGGCTGATGGCTCGCACGGTTTTTGAGAATTGGGGAGTAAAAAGGACGGAAGATTTTGGCAATATAGTTTTCAATATGGTGGATACTGGACTTTTGGCTAAGACAGAGGACGATAGTATTGAGGATTTCAAGTGCGGGTACGATTTCAAGGAAGCCTTTGATAAAGGTTATAAATATTGATATATGAGAAAGGAGTAGCGAAGCGTAAGCTTCGCGTCAGATTATAAAGATGACTGAGCCGAAGAAATATCAGAAAGGTCGCCACATTTATACTAAATGGGGAAGACAAAGCAAGGAGGTTAGAGTTATGCCCGACCAACAGGAAAAGCAGGTGCAAATTCGAATCCAATTGGATGATGTTATGGCTCAAGGGGCATATGCCAATTTGGCTTTTATAAGGCATAGTGAGACTGAGTTTACAATGGATTTCATTTACGTTCAGCCCCAGGAGCCGAAAGCGAAAGTGAGGGCGAGAATAATCTCAAGTCCTGGCCATACCAAGAGATTACTCCTTGCCCTACAAGAGAATATTAAAAGGTATGAAGAGAAATTCGGAGAGATAAAAGCAGCGGGTGAGCTGTCTAAAAGAATCGGCTTCTAAAAAGAGGAACGGACTTTTTCAAAAAAGCAGCCTGTCCCCTTTTTTACATGGAAAGGAGATAGAAATGGGAGAGTGTAACGAAAACAGAAATCGGAAGAATTGTAACTGTACTTATGAGCCTTGCTCCAGAAAAGGGATTTGTTGCGAGTGTATAGCATACCACTGGAGGTCGAGAGAACTGCCGGCATGTTTTTTCCCTTCCAAGGTAGAGAGGACTTACGACAGGTCTTTAGAAAAATTTATTGAATGCTACAAATGAGTAACGATTGATGTTCAAGGCAAAGAGAGATGAGGAAGATTTTTCTGTTTTTGAGGCTGTGGCTACCAGTGGGGTTGTGGTGTGGCATCATTTTCTACCTCTCTAGCCTTCCTAGCCTTGCAACGCCCTGGGGAATTTGGGATATAATCCTCAGAAAAATTGCCCATATTGCTGAATACGGAATACTCGCCTTTCTTGTGTGGAGGGCGATTTTCCACTCGATTAAGATTAATCTGACAAAGGTTTATGCATGGTCCGGGGCGCTTTCCCTGCTTTATGCAATATCCGACGAAATCCATCAGAGTTTTGTTCCCACCAGACACGGGTCGATTTACGATATTCTAATAGACGCATTTGGGATAGGATTGATACTCTTCTTTTTGATAGTGAGGAAGAAAAATGTTAATCGCTGATTTTCATATTCATTCTCGATATTCAAGGGCTACTTCCGGCGAGATGAACATTCGAGAGATAAGTCAGCGTGCTAAGGTTAAGGGGATTGATATTTTAGGAACAGGAGACTTTACTCATCCCCACTGGCTGGATGAACTTGAAGATTGCCTCAAGCCAGTGAGTTATGGTGTTTATGAGTATGGGGGAGTCCATTTTTTTCTCACTAGCGAGATAAGTTGTATCTATTCCCAGGGGGGAAGGGTAAGAAAAATTCATATTCTCGTTTTTGCTCCCAGTTTTGAGGTAGTCCACAAGGTGAATAGGGAACTATCAAGAATCGGTAATTTGCATTCTGACGGAAGACCTATCCTGGGACTTTCAGCAAAGGAGTTAGCGAAGATTGTGTTGGAAGCTTCCAGTGAATGTTTTATTGTGCCGGCACATATCTGGACTCCTTGGTTTTCGCTCTTTGGAGCAAATTCCGGGTTTGACGACATAGAAGAATGCTTTGGGGAATTGACTTCCCAAATCTATGCTCTGGAGACAGGATTGTCCAGCGACCCTGAAATGAACTGGGCTCTCTCTAATCTGGACAGGTTTGCCTTAATTTCTAATAGTGACGCCCATTCTCCTGCTAATTTAGGAAGGGAAGCCAATATTTTTAATTGCAAAATTGACTATAAGGAGATAGTTTCTGCAATAAAGAATAAAGAGAAGGATAAATTCCTGGGCACTATAGAATTCTTTCCCCAGGAAGGGAAGTACCATTATGACGGTCACAGGAATTGTAACGTGTGTCTTTCTCCCCAAGAGACAAAGAGTCATAATAATATTTGTCCCGGTTGTGGCAAACCTCTCACTATAGGAGTTATGCATCGCGTGTATGAACTTGCCGACAGAGAAATCGGCTTCAAACCTCAGGGCGCAATTCCTTTTAGGAGTTTCGTTCTTTTAAAGGAAGTAATCGGTGAGGTGGTTGGAAAGACTTCCAAGTCAGCAGAAGTGGATAAGTTATACTACTACCTGATTGAAAAATTTGGCAGTGAATTCAAAATTATGTTAGAAGTTCCTGTTGATGAAATTTATAAAGTTCATCCTAAAATTGCTGAAGGTATCGCCAGGGTAAGGGAGAGAAAAATAAAGGTTTCTCCCGGATATGACGGGGTTTATGGGAAAGTAAAGATATTTGAAGAAGAAAAGAAAATAGAGCCGGAACAGATAAGCCTTTTGTGAGTCTTGGGAGAGGAAAATAGAAATGGGAAAGAATCCAGTTTATCAGATTAAGAATTTTGGACAGTCCATCTGGTATGATAACATTGAGAGGTCTATTCTCACTTCGGGAAAGCTGGAAAAGATGGTGGAAGAAGATGGCATCTCGGGAGTTACATCCAATCCCACGATATTTGAAAAAGCAATTACTCAAAGTAACGAATACGACCCTGAAATTAAAGAAATGGCTGGAGAAAATAAGACTGCCGAAGAGGTATATGAGAGCTTGACAATAAAGGATGTGACTCTGGCGGCAGATATTCTTTACGAAATATATAAGGAAACAGAAAGAAAAGATGGATATGTGAGTATCGAAGTTCCTCCTAAATATGCATACGATATTGACCAGACTATTTGTGAGGCTCAAAGATTGTTTATGAGAATAGGAAGAGAAAACATTATGATAAAAGTCCCGGCAACAAAAGAAGGGGCTGTGGCAATAGAGCGTCTGATATCGAAAGGCATTAATGTAAATGCTACTCTCGTCTTCTCTTTGTCCCATTACGAAAACGTTGCCCGGGCATACATTAAGGGACTGGAAGGGTTTTCCAGAGAGGGAGGAGATTTTAAGAGAGTGGCTTCGGTGGCCAGTCTATTTGTGAGCAGGATAGACACACTGGCGGATAAAGAGATTAGTTCACTGACAGAATCGGAGAAAGACCCTGAAAGGAAAAGAGATTTACAGGAGCTTTTGGGAAAAGCAGCAGTAGCCAATTCCAAGAAGGTTTATCAAAAGTTTAAGGAGATTTTCTCTCAAGAAAAGTTCAAAGACCTGGAAAAAAGAGGGGCCAGAGTTCAAAGACCACTCTGGGCAAGCACCTCCACTAAAAACCCTGCTTATAGTGATGTGAAGTATGTGGCGGAATTGATTGGCCCTGATACAATAAATACTATTCCTCAAGTGACGCTGGATGCCTTCAGAGACCACGGAAAGCCGAGGTTATCTTTGGAAGAGAATTTGGGTGGAGTGGAAGAAGTTCTTTCCCGGATGGAAAAAGCGGGAATCGATTTAGATGAGGTCTGTGAGACTCTTCAGAGAAAAGGAGTAAACGCATTCGAAAAATCTTTTCAGAATCTCCTGACCACTTTGAAAGAAAAAATGGAATTATGGGGAGAATTATGGGGACACAATACTTAATTATTTGAATTGGAATCAGATATCTAACAACTTGCTTAAGCGAATCAGGATTGGTGGCAAGGTCGCACCAGGGATGGTAAAATAGGCCGTGGTCAGGCAATTGGGTGTTTAAGGTGGATATTTTAAAGGATTTAAATAGTGCACAGAGGGAGGCGGTGGCCCATCGAGGTAGACCGCTTCTTCTTTTGGGTCCAGCCGGGTCGGGCAAGAGCGAAGTTTTAAAGAGAAGAATTGAACATCTCTTATCTTCGGGAATTGTTCCATCTGAAAGGATACTTGTGTTTACTGACCAGGAGGAGATGGTGGGGGTTTTGAGGGGCCATCTCGAGCCAGGATATGGAGAGTTCTGGGTGAATAGCTTCACCGGGTTCTGCAAGAGAGTTCTCCGGAAAAATTATAACAGGGTTCCGGGTATCTATCCCAACTTTCAGGTCCTTGACGGATTAGAGGAAAGGCTGGTGTTGAGTAAAATTCTTAAAGGTTTGAAGTTGAACTACTATGGGAAGGTCCAGCGTACTTTGGGTTTCTTAGATGAGGTGGTCGACTTTATTGACCTTTGGAAACTTAATCCCCAGGTTAGTCTGCCCGACTATGGGAAATTCAGAGATTTGAAAAGAATTTACAGAGACTACCAGGATTATCTGCACAGAGAGAACCGCTTAGATTTCAGAGACCTGGTGTTGAAAACCATTCAACTTTTTAAAAGTCATCGGGATATTCTTAAAAATTACAGGGAGAGATTTAGGCACATTCTTCTTGACGACTTTCAGAACATCGATTTGAATCAGTATGAACTTTTTGCTCTTTTAGCCTTGAAGAAACAGGAAGTATTTTTTTCAGGTAATGAAGAAGAGAGTGTCTTTCGTTTTCGTGGAGCCCTGCCCCAGGAGGTGAAGAGGAAATTCTTAACTGAGTTTGAGCCACAGATAATCTCCCTTTCCGAAATTCCCATCTCTTCCCCGGAGATAACTTTAGTGAAATGTGGCAGTGGAAGCGAGGAAGCTCTGTTCATTGCCCGCAAAGTTTATGGTTTGACCCGCCAGGGTTACCACTATTGCGACATTGTTATTCTCTGCCGTGGCGTCTCCAGAGAAATAAAGAACTTAGAAAATGCCTTGAAAATTTACGATATCGATTACACGGTAATGGGAGGCATAGCATTTTTCAAGCAGCCAGAAATTGTCCAGATTATCTCTATCTTAAAGTGCATCTGGGGACAGGAAGAAGAGATGAACACCCATCTCCTGAGGGCTCTTTCAGCTCCTGAGTTCAACATAGACACTGTGGATATTCAGAGGCTGGTGACCTATAGTGAAAGGAAAGGATTGCCTTTCTTAGCGGTCATAAAAACGGTGGTGAAGAAATTACCTCAGGACTTTTCCCAGGCGGGGTCTAGCACAAGCTATCCTGGATGGGGTTTAAATGAGGATACTATCTCCTCTCTTGGGGAATTTCTGGGAACATTAGAGGAAATGAAGAGAGAGGCTAAAAAGGAATCCCTGGAAAGGCTTATTTATAGAGTTTTCTTGAGGTTCGGTTATCTCCAGGCAGGGACGAAGAATAAGAGATTGGCTCAAAACTTGAGCTATTTTCTGGAGGTAGTGAAGAAGTTCCAGAAGATTGAAAACAATTTATCCTTTTTCGATTTTATGAGTTATCTTGACGAGATGCTTACTTCTTATGGTCGGGAGGAAGCAATTACATTTATTCCCCAGGAGGATAGCGTCCGGATTATGACTGTGCAAAGGGCAAGCGGAAAGTTCTTCCCCATAGTCTTCGTAACTGGTCTTGTGGAAGGAAAGTTTCCCCGAGATTTGCCCGAATCTTCCCTTTTAGGCCTTGGAGAGAAGAAGAAATTGAAACTGAACCCCCTTCCCGAACTTTCCCAACACCTGAAAGAAGAAGAGAGAATCTTTAATTTGGCTATAAGTAGAGCAAGGAAGAGATTATATTTAACTTATGGAAAAACCTACGAGTCGAATCGCGATTCTTTTCTCTCTTCTTTAGTGTTGAAATTCGTTGAGGCAGAAAGGGAAGACGAACTCCTGGAGAAATGCAGGAGTAGAGGGATGGAATTTCTCGATAAGCCATCGGTTCTCGGCCCTGAGGAGAAGGATGAAATTTTAACCCGGGAGGATTTGGTCAACTTCTGGCTTACAACAGGAAGTAAGGATTTAGAAGGGCTGCTTGAGGAAATTGATAGAGAGAAATATAATGAGATAATGAGAATTAAGGGAGAGTTCGACCAGGAGAGTCTCTGGGATAAAGTGAAGATTTCTCCTGATTATAGGTTCTCTGGCTATAAGCTTGAGTCATACAGTGAATGTCCGGCAAAGTTCTTCTTCTCCTTCCTCTTAAAAATCTGGATTAAGCCAAGACCTGCTTTAATTTTTGGAAGACTCCTCCACAGTATTCTTGCATCCTTTCATGAGAAATACAATAGTAAAGATGCTCTACATTCTTCCTATGCAAAAAGGGATATACAGAAGGAGATTAAGAAGGTCTTTTCCCAGGAAGGGGGAAGTTTTTCCACTTTGTTTGAGAAAGATGTCTATCAGAGATTGGCTTCCAGAATTCTTCTAAGATATCTTGATAAGGAAAAGGAAAGAGAGAGTTTCTCCATTGAGGATACGGAGAAAAAATTTACCTGGCAGATAGATGGGTTGACTTTTTCTGGACGAATAGACCGCCTGGATCGCCTTGAGGGAGGAGTCGAGGAAGTTATTGATTATAAGACCGGTAAGAATCCGTTTATGGAGTTTCGCCTCTGTCGGAAAATGAACGAAGGAGAAAGTTTCCAGTTACCCATCTATTTTTTTGGTGCCAGGGAAGACTTGAACAGGCCCGTAAAGAGACTCTCTATATACTGGCTGCGTAAAGGCCTCCAAAATTCTAAGGCAAATATCAAAGCAACGGTCGAGGAAGGTAAGCAATATTCTGCTCAAGGAGTGGTTCTTTCCACCAAGGAGTGCTTGGAAAGTGCACTAAAGCATCTCAGAGAAAAGGCAAAGGAGATTCTCCAGGGATACTATCCCCAGAAGCCAAGGAACTGCTGGAATTGCGACTTCAATTTCCTTTGCGATAAGAAAATAACAGAAGAAAAAAAGTGACAAGTACAATATTTATAGGAACAGGGACAGAGAAAAAGTAGCCTGTCCCCTTTTTTACAATGAGAGAGTTAACTTTAGAACAGAAGAGGGCAGTTGATGAGATTGAAGGTACTGTCTGCCTGAAGGCAGGAGCCGGAACAGGGAAGACCTCGGTTCTGGTAAACAGGTACCTAAAGATATTTTCTAATCTCTTAGAGAAGGGAGTATCTCCCGAAGAGGCTATAGAGTCCATTCTGGCAGTAACATTCACCAATAAGGCTGCGGGAGAGATGAGGGAGAGATTGGAAGAAGAATTGCAGAATATGTCTCTTCCCAGAGAAGTTCTGGCAAGGAAAGCCTATATCAGTACCATCGATTCTTTCTGCACTCGGCTTCTTAGAGAGAATGGACTGGAGGTAGGGCTGGAACCCAATTTCAGAGTGATTAATGAGATAGAGGCTAAAATTCTTTTTTGCAAGGTGGGTAAAGCACTACTTGAGGAAGGGAAGTTGCCCCGGGTTACTATCGACCAGTGGCTGGACGATTTCTTGAGTGCGATTTATAAATACGTTCAGGAGATAAGAAATAAGGCAATGTCTCCTTCGGAATTTCTGCACAAGATTACAAAAGTAGAAGATGAGGAGAAAAAAAAATTAGCCCACCTCATTGCCGAGGTTTATGCTTCTTACGAGAAGGAACTCAAAAAACGCCACTACTTCGATTTTTCCGGGATTCTTCTGGAGACTTTGCATCTTCTCAGGAATAATAGGAAGATAAGAGAGAAATACCGAAAACAGTTCAGATATGTCCTGGTCGATGAGTATCAGGATACCACTCCCCTTCAGGATAAACTCTTACGTCAGTTCTCTCATAACTACTTCGTGGTGGGCGATGTCAAACAGTCCATCTATGGCTTTCGAGGAGCAAAACCTGAGAATATTGAATATTTCAGCAAGGAATCTGAACTGAGCCTTTCTTTGACTAAGAATTTCCGCTCCTTTAATCAGATTCTGAAAGTAGTCAATAAAGCTCTGGATAGGGAAATTCCTGATTATGAACCTATAAGTTCAGAAAAGGAAGGAGAAGAATGTGCTGTGGAGATATTTCTGGCAGAATCCCAGGAAGAGGAAGCTGAATTTATTGCTCAGAGAATTCTTCAGCTCCTGAGAGACTACCGCTTAAAGAATCCAATCAGGGGAGAAGATTGGGAAAGGAGTTTACAGCTTAAGGATATAGCGATACTGTTAAGAGGAATTAAGACTCCAGTGGGAATATATGAGGAGGCTCTAAGGAAGCATGGGATTTCTTTTATTACTACTGGCGGGACAGGTTACTATGAAAGGTTAGAAATAAGGGATTTGGTAGCACTACTAGGCACAATTAATAATCCCTTTGATGACATCTCCCTGGTAAGGTTGTTGAGGTCGCCCATTTTCAGAATTAAGAATTCCAGTCTCTCTTCTCTGGCCAGTGTCTTTCCTGAGCAAGAAATCGAAGACGAAGAGAAAATGGTGAGGAAGCGTTATCCCGTCTACGATGCCCTGGGGAAGTTGGATGGTCTCGACATTGGAGAGGAGGATAAGAAGGTCATCAGGAATTGCAAAACCCTTTTAGAGAGATTTTTCCTGGAGAAGAATAACTACAGTTTAGGTGAGCTGATATATAAAGTGATTAGCCAGAGCAACTATTTCCATTATGCTCAGAGTTTGCCTCCCACTGAAAGGAGGAGAACCCTGGCAAATATTAAGAAGTTTTTCAGCCTCGTCGGGGAATTTGAGGAGAGAAATATCTTCTCTACACTGGAGGATTTCATTGCCTATGTGAAGGAAGTTACTCAACAGGGAGTGGTGGAGAGTGAAGCTAAACCTGGCGAGGAGAACGCTGTACGTTTAATGTCCATTCATCAGGCAAAGGGCTTGGAATTTCCCATCGTTTTCTTAGCTAACGTCAAGGATAAGGCTTTTCCTTCTAAAGGAGGAGCTTCTCCATTTTATGCTTATGATGAACAGTCCATTATATCTACCAGAGAAGAGAGGAAGAAGAGGAGAAAAGGAGACATCGACATGGAAGAGAAGAGGCTTCTCTATGTTAGCCTGACCAGACCCCGGGAGAAATTGATAATTTCCGGTACCAGGAATGTGCAAGGAAAGTTGAGTCCATTTATCTCCTATTTTCTCGACGAAAAAGGAGAAATAAAGGAGGAGTTCTCTTCCTTAATTGAAAATAGGAGGGAGAAGTTTTTACAGGAGAAGAAAGGCTGGGAGAAAGAAATCTATCGGGCAAGCCAAAGAGAGAAGGGGATTGAGACGCTGTCACTGGAAGAGATAAAAAATGTCGTATTTTCTTCCTATAAATCGCTTCCTTCTCACGATATTTCTCTTCCTTCTTTTACAGTTACCCAGCTTGCTACTTTTGACCAGTGTCCCTTAAGGTATAAATATCTCTACCTATTCAATCTTCCTCCAGACCCTGGATTGGAAAGAGAGAAAGAAGAGGAGATGATTGAAGAGTCGACGTTCGGGACAGTAATTCACAAAACTCTGGAAGAATACATTTTATCAAGAAAAGAAGGAAAAGAATGGAAAGAATCGAAATTGATGAGTAAATTCCGTTCACTGGCGAAAGCTCATGGAATTACTGACAGGGAGATTCGGAATATCTATGAGAAAGAAGCTAAACCAATTCTTCTAAAATTTTTGGATAATTCAAAGAAGCAAATTGGTAACATCGTTAGAGTAGAAGAGCCATTCCATCTTTTCATTGAACAGTGTGAAATCAGGGGAATAATCGATCGAATCGATAGACCTTCCGGGCAGGGATACCATATTATCGATTATAAGACCAATCGCCAGAAGAATGAAGAGCCTTACGTTTTGCCAATGCTCCTTTACAAATGGGGGGCGGAGAAGGTCTTAGGATATAATCCTGTGGAAAAGTTGAGCTTATACTGGCTGAGGCATAATCAACTGGTCACCATAAAAATTGAAAAGGATATGGAGCGTGATTTAGAAAAGAAAATAAAGGCAATTATAAAGAAAATTCGGGAAGAAGATTTCGCACTGGTCAGTCCACCAAAAAGATGCGAATTTTGCGATTATAAATTAGTCTGTGAGATAAGATTTCCCTCTCTCCCGCGGGGAGAGGGTTAGGGTGAGGGGGATATAATGGAGTGTAAAGCGAGAGCTTTACTTTTGTCCCGACTTGTCGGGACACTCCTACGGGGGGAGAGGATTGAGGTGAGGGGGAGCAGGAGGTAAAACATGGAATCCGTTTTCTATTCTCCTACAAGAATTATTTTTGGCGAAGAAAGTTTGAAAAGAGTGGGCGAAGAAGCCAGAAAATTTGGCGAGAGGGCTTTGATAGTTACAGGGAAGTCCTCGTCAAAGAAGTCGGGTAGTCTGGACGAAGTGGTAAATTCGCTTACTTCACATAACCTTCAAGTAGAGATATTTAATAAGGTGGAACCTGACCCCAGTATCGGGATAGTGGAAGAAGGAGCAAAATTTGCTAAAAAATGCGCGGCAGATGTAGTGATTGGTCTTGGCGGAGGAAGCCCGATGGACGCAGCAAAGGGAATTGCCCTGCTTATGACCAACAAGGGTGAGATTACTGATTATTTTGGGACGGATAAGGTAAAAGAACCGGCTCTTCCCATTATCGCTATCCCCACTACAGCGGGAACAGGAAGTGAGGTTACAAAATACGCAGTTATTACTGACCAGAAGAAAATGTTAAAACAGATAATCGGTACTCCCCATATTAACCCTAAACTTGCCATCCTCGATCCACTGTTAACCCTGAGTATGCCAGCTTCTCTTATTGCCAATACAGGAGTGGATGCTTTAAGTCATGCTATTGAAGGATATGTCTCCACACAGGCAAACCCGGTGGGTGATATCTTAGCCTTGAAATCGATAGTATTAATTGCTGAGGCCCTGCCGGGAGCAATTTCTCAACCAGATAATCTAAAAATTAGAGAGAAGATGCTCTTTGCTTCTATGCTTGCGGGAATGGTGATTAATTCTGCTGGCGCGGGGATAATTCATGGGATGGGTTATTTCATCACTCTCCACTATGGCGCTCCTCATGGATTGGCGAATGCTCTGCTTATGCCTGAAGTAATGGAGTTTAATCTCGAAGGCAATCCTTTAAAATTTAGAAACATTGCTGAGGCAATGGGGAAGAAAGTAGAAGGTCTATCAGAAAAAGAGGCTGCTCACCTGAGTGTAGTAGCAATGAGAGAGCTTTTAGGGAAGATAGGGATACCGAGAGGCATGAAAGAGATAGGAGTGAAGGAGGAGTCCCTGGCTGATTTTGCTAAAACCGTGAGCAAGAATAAGCGTCTCCTCACTTTGAATCCCCGGCGCCCCACTACTGAAGAGATAGAGGAAATATATAGGAGGTCAATGTAGACTCTCCTTGTTTCAGGTTCTTAATTTTGGTATAATAGAAAAATAGTTTGTTCATTGCTTGGTAGTGTAGGGCTTTATGCCCGTAAAGGTTTTGGTCGCGTAGGGGCGACACGCAGTTTATCCCGCCTGAGCGGGGCGGTCGCCCGAAGTGCTTTTAAATGGAGGGAAATTAATGGAATTGACTATATGGGTTTTACTTGGAGGAGTGGGCGTTCTGGTTATTCTTATGTTGTGGATGGCCATGAATACGAGAAGAAGAATTAAGGATCTGGAGGGAAAGGGAGGAAGTGACCAGGCACTTCTGGTGATGCAACAGCAGATAGCAAACCTCACCACTCAGTTGACAAACCAGTTAAACGCTGTTACCAGCCAGGTAAGTGAAAGGCTGGGCAATACTACCCAAGTTGTCACTTCTGTAAAGGAGAGCCTGGGCAGAATGGAGGAGGCAAACAGGAGAATTTACGAAGTGGGAAAAGATATATCCAGCCTTCAGGACCTTCTCAGGGCACCTACCTTTCGTGGCGAAGTGGGTGAGTTCCTGCTGGCAAATCTCTTGGGACAGATTCTGCCACGAGAACATTTCACTCTCAAGCACAAATTCAAGAATGGAGAAATTGTGGATGCGGTTATTCGCCTGGGAAAGCGGCTTGTTCCAGTAGATTCTAAGTTTCCATTGGAGAACTTCAAAAAGATGTTAGAAAGCAGTGGTGAAGATGAGAAACAAGGAAGTCGCCGGGAGTTTGTGAGAGATGTCAAAAAACATATTGACGATATTTCTGATAAGTACATTTTGCCGGATGAGGATACTTTCGATTTTGCTCTCCTCTATATCCCTGCTGAAAATGTATATTATGAGACGATAATTAAGGACGAGACTCTTGGCGAAGGGGAAGGAATCAGTTCTTATGCGCTTTCCAAGAGAGTTATTCCAGTCTCGCCCAACAGCTTCTATGCCTATTTGCAGGTTTTAGTCCTGGGGTTGAAAGGATTGAGAATCGAGAAAGCTGCGGAAGAGATTTTAGGTAATCTGACTCGCCTCCATGGAGACTTGATTAAGTTCAAGGAAGATTTTGAGGTATTGGGTAAACACCTTTTCAATAGTAGAACCAAATACGAGGAAGCTGAGAAGAAACTTGATAGACTGGGGGAGAAATTATTAACCGTAGGAGAAGAGAAACCTCCAAAAATTCCCCAAGAATCCCAGTAATGTAAGAATTTACGATTGTAGTCAATGGCGCCATCGTCTAGCCTGGTTTAGGACGCTGCCCTCTCAAGGCAGAGATCACGGGTTCGAATCCCGTTGGCGCTACCAGTTATGCAGAGCAATTCTGGGCAATTCTGGGGACACAATACTTAATTATCCAGATACGATCCTGATGTGTTAATTATGCTATGGCACGAATAGCCCGTATGGTTATTAATTAAGTATTGTGTCCCCAAATAAAACCGATGGAGAAGGCAATGTTTAAAGGAGCAATTTTTGATTTGGATGGTGTAATTGTTGATACGGTGCCAATTCATTTTAAGGCATGGAAGAAGATGTTTTCTGAATACGGGATAGATTTTACCTTTGATGAGTATAAAAGCAAGGTTGATGGTATTCCCAGACATGACGGGGCAAGGGCAATCTTGAAGGACATTAGTGAAGTAGAATTAAAAAAAGCCGGTGACATAAAACAGGGATATTTTCTTGAGTTCATCGAGAAAGAAAAGATTCCTGTGTATACCTCTTGTATAGATTTAATCAAGGAGTTAAAAAGTCATAATAAGAAAATAGCCTTTGCCTCCTCGAGCCGGAACTGTAAAAGAATTTTACAAAGGACGGGGATTATTTATCTGGCGGATGCTATAGTGGACGGTAATGATATTACTAAGGCTAAGCCAGACCCTCAGATTTTCCAGTTGGCTGCTGAGAGATTAGGCTGTGTTTATGCAGAATGCGTTGTGTTTGAAGATGCTGTCTTAGGCGTTGAGGCTGCAGTAAATGGGAAGATGCTCTGCGTGGGAATCGACCGCTATGGCAATCCAAAAAGACTGGCAAAGGCAAATCTCGTTGTGGAAGATTTATCCGAGGTAGACTATAAAACAATCGAGGAATTGTTTAGGAAATGAAAGATTATTATTCTAAATACAAAACTGAATATCCCTGGTTGATTAAGGAAGAGGGTTGGGTGAGGTCGCTTCTGAGAGTGAGGGAAGCTCAACTTGCCCTGGGGAATGGTTTTTTAGGGAGCCGCGCTGTTTTAGAAGAGATACCTTATGATGCCCAACCAGGGACATATATTGCAGGAGTATATGATAGAATTGGTTCTCAGGTTGCCGAGTTAGTTAACTTGCCTAATCCTTTTAATTTCAAGATAATGATAGATGGAGAAAAACTGGGTGTTGTTACCATGGATGTTGTGAAACATAGAAGAATTTTGAACTTAAGGCATGGTCTCTTATGGCGGCATACTGTTTTTCAAGATAGGAAGAAAAGAAAATACGATTATCAAACTTTGAGATTTGTGTCTATGCAGGATAAGAATATCGGCGTTATGCAGATTATTTTTACGCCGCTGGATGATGAAGTGGAGGCGTCCATCGAAACAGGAATAGATACTTCTGTGTATAATGTAAGAACCGTAAATGAAGGACGCAAGAAACATTTCAGGGTCAAGGAAGTAGGCCAATTTAAGAATGAAGGATATCTTATAGTGGAGACTTTTGGTAAATTGCATACGGTGATTTTCAGGAGCGGTTTTTATTATGAAACCAAAGGGAAAAAGATCCTGGCAAAAGATAATATATTTGAACTGAAGTTACGGAAGAACCAAACTGTTGTATTTACCAAGATATTCCATGTGGAAGCCGTTTTAAAGGGAGAGAATTTAGATAAGAAAAAGAAATTATCAGAGAAGAAATTCAGAAAGGCGTTTCAAAGTAGTTTCGATTGTTTACTGAGAAGACATATTCGTGCCTGGGAAGGTTTGTGGAATGTGGCTGAAGTTTCTATATGGGGTGACCCGGAAGTTGAAAAAATTTTTAGGTTCAATATTTACCATATGTTAATATGTGGACCAAAAGACAATGGTTCATCCAGTATAGGAGCCAGGGCATTGACCGGTGAGGGTTACCGTGGACATATCTTCTGGGATACTGAAATCTTTCTTCTTCCATTCTATCTGTATACTTTGCCTGATGTAGCTAAGAATATGTTGCTGTATAGATACAGGAGGTTAGATGCAGCAAGAGTGATTGCTAAAAAATGCGGGTTTAAAGGGGCGATGTTTCCCTGGGAATCTGCTGGTTTAGGAGAAGAGGAGACACCCTGCTGGGCTAAAGATTTAGACGGAAGAATAATTAGAATACATACAGGCGAGATGGAGCATCATATAACTGCAGATATTGCCTATGCCTTCTATCACTATTATAATGTTACGCACGATGAGAAATTTCTCAGGGATTATGGTTATGAGGTGATATTCGAGACGGCAAGATTTTGGGCCAGCCGCGTGGAATATAATAAAAAGAAGAAAAAATACGAAATTAAACAGGTTATCGGTCCTGACGAGTTCCATAGAGATGTTAATAATAATGCTTTTACTAATATGATGGCAAAGTGGAATTTGGTTATAGCCTATAATATGTTTAAGAGGTTAAGGAAGTTAAATATAAAGGTCTATAGAAAGTTGGTTCAAAAAATAGGGCTTGCATCCAAAGAGGCGGCAAAATGGAAGAATATTGCTATCCGTATCAGCATAAACATGGGTAAAGGGCAGGTGATTGAGCAATTCGATGGGTATTTTAAGAAGAGAATGGTTGAAATAACTGATTGGGATGAGAATTCTGTACCTATTGTCTCGGAGAAACTAACTCCCAGAGATTATGGCAAAACACAACTTGTTAAGCAGGCAGATGTGATTATGCTTTTGTATCTGCTTTCAGACGTTTTCAGCATTAAGACCAAAAGAGAAAACTATGCATATTATATTGACAGGACGATACACAAGTCTTCGTTGAGCCTCCCGGTATATGCCCGTATGGCTATTGATGTGGGAGATAGAAGCAGGGGATATCGATTTTTCCATACTGCTCTGCGTACTGACATAAGCAATATTCATAATAATACAAATGAAGGTATTCACGCAGCTTGTATGGGGGGAAGCTGGCAGGTTTTGATAAATGGTTTTGCCGGGGTGAAAATACAGAAAGGTATATTGTCAGTCAATCCAAAAATGCCAAGAATATGGAGGAAAGTACTTTTTTCCCTGCATTGGAGAGGAAACCTGCTTAGACTGGAAGTCAAAAATAATAAAATAAAAATTCAGATTATTTCCCCGGGCAGGAAGAAGGTTAAGATAAGAGTATTCGGCGTTTTATATAGATTGGCTGTCAATAAGACGTTTGAATTTGAGCGGAAAAGACCGGCAAAGGAACTGCCCACTTACTATTTTTAGATTTTAGGAGGGGATGATAATGGCAAAAAAGAAAAAGAAGTTAAGCATATCTCATTTGCACTGGGGTTTTCCTCCTATTATTGGAGGAGTGGAGACACATTTAACGATATTGTTACCAACTTTAGTTAAAATGGGCCATAAGGTCAATCTTCTTACTGGTGCATTTGAAGGAGAGAAGGGAAGAGATACGTATAAAGGTGTGGGTATTTTCCGTCAGCCCACTATGGATTTGAACTGGCTTAGTAAAAGAGGGATTAGCGGTCTTTTCGACGAGGTAAAAGCTATATTTAAAAAATTCATCTACGAAACAAAACCTGATTGTATCCACGTTCACAATATGCATTATTTTAGCAAGGCACATGCGTTGGCAATTGAAGAAATATCTATCAAGAAAAGCATTCCCCTTATTTTGACTGCACATAATGTATGGGACGATAATCTATTTCTGGACTTGACGAAGAATACTAAATGGACTCATATTATTGCTGTTAGCCATTTTATTAAAAGAGAGATTATCGGAACTGGGTATAGACACAAACACATCACGGTTATCCATCATGGTATCGATCAAAAGATTTTTTCTCCCAAGGTAGACCCGCTACCTGTGTTTAAAAAATATCCTATCTTACGGAGGGGAAACGTAATATTTCATCCTGCAAGAATGGGGTTAGCTAAAGGGTGCGATGTGAGCATAAAGGCATTGCGTATAATCAAAGATAGGTTTCCTGATGTGGTTCTGGTGCTTGCCGGTACAAAGAATATTATAGACTGGGCCCAGAGCCAGCAGAAGGACATTGCCTATATGGTAAATCTGGTTAAGTTTCTTGGTCTTGAGGATAATGTGTTAATTGATGCTTTTCCGCTTGTAGATATGCCTAAGCTTTACGCTGCTTCGTCGGTTTGTGTTTATCCCTCGTCCGTGTCTGAACCTTTTGGACTGACGATGTTGGAAGCCCTTTCATCAGGTAAGCCAATGGTGGTTACTGAAACAGGAGGAATGCCGGAGATTATTAAAGACGGCATTAATGGATTCATCATTCCAGTTAAGGATTTTGAGTCTTTGGCCTCTCGAATTAACTGCCTTTTAGGCAACAAGGAATTACGGGAGCGACTGGGACACACAGGCCGCCAGATGGTTGAGCAGCAATATACCAAGGAGATTGTTGCTGAGAGTACATTGAGACTGTATAAAAAGTTTTGTTAGCTATACGATGAAGCAAACTCGGCTCGGGTCAGGAGGCAGAAAAGAAGAACCCACGGATAATCTCTGCCCACCAGTCTCTTAAATCTGCAAGAATTTATGTCCCATTTGACCACAAGCATGCCCTTGTGCTTCAAGCATCCCGCTGTGCTTTTTGTTATAAAAAAGCACAGGAAAGTGTAACATTTCATTCGCCTCTTTCGTCTAAATAGTAGAGGTGAAAAAAGGTGCAAACTCAATGGAGGAAGATTTCGAACTCCTTGCTAAGTTTAAAAAAGGTGACCAGCAAGCATTTGAATTGCTGGTCAGGAAGTATAAAACGACTGTTTTTAATACAATTTATTCTATTATGGGTAATGCTCAAGAAGCAGATGATACTGCTCAGGAAGTTTTCCTTAAAGTTTATACTAAGGCAGATAGTTTTAAAGGGGAATCCTCTTTTTCTACCTGGCTTTATAGAATTACAATTAACAGGTGTGTTGATGAACTCAGGAGAAGAAAAAATAAGATTATATCTTATGAAACGGAATTTAACCAGGAAGAGAAATTAAAGTTGAAAGATGTTTTGGCAAGTAAGGAAAGAGATATTACTGAAGAGTTGAGAAAGAATGAGTTACAGGATATTATTCAGAAAGCAATAAATTCTTTGCCAGAAAAGTATCGTATTATTATAACTTTGAAAGAAATGGAGGGTTTATCTTATATTGAAATTTCTCAAATAATGAAGATTTCTCTTGCTAAAGTGAAGATATGGCTATTCAGGGCGCGGCAAAAGCTAAAGGGGAAATTGGCTTTTCTTTATTCACAGGGGGAATGAGCTATGTCCTGTAAAAAGTTCAAAATATTGTTATCTGCTTATCTTGACCAGGAAATAACTCAAGATGAAGAGAAAAAATTACTTAATCATCTCAAGACGTGCCTTGATTGCGCCAGAGAATTAAAATATTTGAAACAGATGAAAAGGGTATTTCTTTTAAAAGAAAGAAAGGAACCGCAGGAATTTTTCGAAACCAGATTGTTTGCACGTATTAAAAATAAAGGAAAGCAACCGATACGGCGCGTATATTTTCCAGTGTTTAGGAAATCGATTCTCGTAATTTTAATTTTCTTTTTATTGATAGTGGGATTAGTAAATTACAAAAAGTTTTTTTATCCGAGGCCAACTGAGGTAATATCAGATTTACTGATTGACACACAGTTAGAGGAAAATTTTGAAGAAGAGTTGCTGGAAATCTATTATGGCCCTCTGGGATAGAGGAAAGGAGGTTGAGAAAATGAGGACAATTTTGAAAAGTTTGTTGGTGTGCAGCTTACTCTTTTTAGCAGTTGCTAGTTTAGGAGGGAGAAGTAGCGAAGAACAGATTGGCAAGGAATGGGTGAGAATGGTAGAACATAAGAAAGAAAAATTTCATGAGAAACGTTTGCAAAGGTTATGCCAGGAGTTAGAATTATCTAAAGAGCAGGAAGAAAAGGTCTCTCAAATTATGAAAAAGGGTTGGGAAAAAATCCGGAAAGAGATGAAAAAAATGAAAAAAAGAGTCCTGGCTATTAAGAAAGATAGTGACAGGCGGATTGAAAAATTGCTCACGCCTGGGCAATTAGAAAAATTTAAAGAGCTTAAACAAGAATTTAAAGAAAAAAGAAAGAAGAGAATTAAGGAAGGCCATAAAAAGAGAGAAGAATGAAGAGAATCATTATTTCTAAAAGAATGCATCACCATTTATGGCAGGGTTTCCTGCGGGGTGTATTACTGGCAGGTATCATTCTTGTAAATTTGGACCTTGTTTTTGCTAAAACACTTGTCTGGGAAGATGTGCTTTTTGAGGCAAAAAAGAAAAATCCAGGGATAATCTCTGCCCACCAGTCTCTTAAATCGGCAAGGCTTTCCTACAGAAGTGCATTTACAAATTTCTTGCCCCAGTTTTCGGCAAGTGCGGGTTGGAGGAAGTCGAGTTCTATAACCAGTTTTGAATCCTTTGCTGAGGGCGGAAGTGAAAATGAAGAATTTAATTACGGAATTTCTGGAAGACTTTCCATATTTTCTGGTTTTAAGAATTCAAGTAAGTTAAAGCAGGAAAGAGCAGAGCTTAAACGAGAAGAGGCAAAGTTTAAAAGGACTGTTTCCGACACAATATATGATTTGAAGGTTGCTTTTGCTCAAGTTTTAAGGGGTCAAAAGACGATTTCACTTTCTGAAGAGATACTGAAAAGGAGAAGAGAAAACACTCAATTGGTAAAATTGAGGTATGAAGCAGGGAGGGAAGATAAAGGCGCATATTTGCGTTCAGAAGCAGACCTGTATCAGGCAGAGTATGAGACATCTTTAGCAAAGCGAAATCTAAAGATTCAACAGATGAAACTTTCAAAAGAAATGGGAAGGGATGAATTTGAAGTTATTGCTGTAAGCGGAACACTTAAGGTGATCCCTCCAGAGGGAATCTTATCATTTCAGGAATTGCTGGTAAAAAGTCCTGATTATTTAGTGGCAAGATATGGAGTTGATTCATCAAAATATAATTTGAGATATACACGAGGAGCCTTTTATCCCCAAATTTCTTTCAGTGGGAGTACCTCGAGGAGTGGCCCTGAGTGGCCTCTGGAAAGAGCGAGGTGGAATGTTGGCCTGAGCCTTTCTTATCCATTTTTTTCTGGAGGAAAGAAAATATATGATTTGAAAATTGCCCGGATTGATAAAGTCAAATCAGAAGAGAATTTCCGGGGAGTAAAGCAAGAAATCTTGTTCCAGGTTGAACAAGTATATAACGGACTTATTGATGCCGTAGATAATGTAAAAGTTAGAGAAAAATATTTTATGGCTTCCCAAGAGCGGGCTAAAATTTCCGGAGTAAAGTATATTAATGGTCTTATCTCCTATCAGGATTGGGACACGATAGAGAATGAGTTTATAAACTCAAAAAAATCTTTGCTTGGCGCAAAATTCAATGCATTTGTTGCCTGGGCTGAATGGAAGAAAGTTTTAGGCGAGGAGGAATAATGAAATTGAAAAATTGGATATTGATTGTTGTTATTGTGTTGATAGTGGGAGCGTTTTTTCTCTCAAGACGGGGAAGAAAAGAAACTGTTTACACAGAAATAAGACCCCAGCGTGGTTCAATTTCCCTGATTGTCTCTGCCAGCGGAGTGGTAAAGCCGAGAAATCGTCTGGAAATTAAACCATCGATTTCCGGGAGGGTAGAGGAGGTTCTGGTTACAGAAGGAGAAGAAATCGAGAAGGGAGAGATTCTTGCCTGGATGAGTTCTCTGGACCGGGCGGCTCTACTTGATGCGGCAAGGGCAAAAGGGGAAAAAGAATTGAAAAAATGGGAAGATGTTTATAAGCCTACACCGATTGTTGCGCCGCTAAAAGGGTTTATTATTAAAAGAAACGTTGAACCCGGCCAGACAATAACATCCTATGACCCGATTCTGGTTATGGCTGATAATTTAATCGTTCAGGCTCAGGTTGATGAGACAGACATGGGAAAACTGAAGCCCGGACAGAAAGCAAGAATAGTCCTTGATGCCTATCCGGAGAAAAAAATCGAGGGAAAAATTGAACACATTGCTTATGAATCTCAGATTGTGAATAATGTAACTATATATCAAGTGGATATTTTGCCGGAAAAAACATTGGGAATTTTTCGTTCGGGGATGAGCGCAAACATTGATGTGACAATAAGTAAAAAGAAGGACATTCTTCTTTTGCCAGCTACTGTTATCAAAGAAAGAAAAGGGAAGAAATTTGTTCTTCTGAAAACAGAATTTGGGGAGCCTGAAAATAGAGAAATTCAAACTGGAATTGAAGATGGGAAAAATGTGGAGATAGTTTCTGGCCTGAAAGAGTCTGATTTAGTTTTATCCAATGAAAAGGAGAGGAAAGAAGTTCAAAGGAGATATTTTGGGATTCCCGTGGGGAGGCGTTCCCGCAAAAAATGATAGAATTAAAAAACATCAGCAAAACATACCATATTGGAGAAGTTGATGTCCCTGCCTTAAAGGATGTTTCCCTTAAAATCTCTTCCGGAGAATTTGTTGCTATAATGGGACCCTCGGGAAGTGGCAAATCAACACTACTCCATATCCTTGGCCTTTTAGATAGCCTTGACA
>WJOT01000026.1 GCA_009619095.1 Clostridia bacterium | reverse complement strand
TACTGAGAGTCGGATTCATACACCCAGTATAGATGTGGAGGCGCGTGTAAAATTACCCGAACTGTGGAAGATTCCAATAATCGGAAAGCGAGTCAGAACAGCAGGGGAGATGAGAGTCAAGGCTCGTGTCAGTGCTGAAATTAAGAGAAGCGAGCTCAATGTGGAGAGGGATAATACTGATACATATTCTGCCTTACTATCTAGTGATTTTAACGTGGGCTCAAATTTAATGTTAACTGTGGGAACTGGGATGACCCGTTTTGTTAATCGCAATTTACCCCAGAATAACTATTTTGCCGTTGATATCAGCACCACGCTTACCATAAAGTTTTAATAAAAAAGTGACAGGTACTTTTTTCCTCTACAAATGTCATTGCGAGGGCGAAGCCCGTGGCAATCTCCATACAAAGTTCCGAGATTGCTTCACTTCGTTCGCAATGACACTTCAAGCATAGTCCCTTCCGGACGATTCCCGCCTCTGAAAAAAAATTTCAAAAAAATAATGCCTGGCATATTAAATGGTAGATTTCTGCCGGGGTAAAGTGATTAATGCCCATGTGAGGCCAAGCAAAGTTATAGTGAGCGATGTAGCGGCTAATTAACTGTTTAGCTTCATCGAGGTCTCTGAAGTCATAAGTATTGAGGAGTTCTCGCTGAAGATTCCTGTGGAAGCTTTCCAGCTTGCCCAGAGTCTCTGGATGTTGAGGGCTGGCCAGGATATGTTCAATCCCTTTGGCTTGTAGGCATCGTTCAAAAGGAGTAGTGGAGTGCCAGTTGGTAAACTGGATTCCTTGATCGGTAAGGATGGCTTTGGGCTTTCTGAAGGCTAAGCCGCGTTTAAGAACATCCAGCACCGCCTCACTGGTCTGGACATCGGTTATTGCATAGGAGGCAATAAATCGGGAAAAATCATCGATGATGGGAATCAGATAGCACTTCCTGGGAGCAATGTAGAAATACATGATGTCCATTTGCCACAGCTTATCAGGCAATGACCTCTCGAATCTCCTGGGGTCATGCTTGGGCCTCTTGAGATACAAGTTGTGGACTTGGTTTCGCTCAACGACCCGTAGCACCGTGCGTGGATTTACCCAGACATTGCGGAAGCGTTTCAGCCAATTGCTCAACTGCTTACATCTCATATGCGGGTACATCATCTTCGCCTCCACAATGGCTGTCTCGATTTCTCCGGCAATCAACTGGAGTTTCCTGGGACACCGAGATTTGTTCGCTAACTCTTCCAGTTCTAAGTTCGGCGCTCTTTTGACCCAACTGTAGTAAGTGACCCGAGAAATCCCTGCTTCCTGGCAAGCTTCGCCGATAGACTTTCCTGAAGTTTGGATTGCCTGGATAATCTTTAGTTTTTCTTCCGGACCGCGCCATTTACCCATAATTTCCCCCTTTCTTTCATTTTGGGGGAAACCAGGGGATTTTTCTCAAATTAATTGTAAAGTATGTGTGGGACAAAAACACCTTTTTAAAAATTTACAGAGATTTTACAATTTTTTTACACATCCGTAATATTAAAAACATACACTATTAGTAAAAGACATTTCCGAAAAGGCAAATCCCGAGAGATCGGGGGGCGCAAAGCTCAGGGACCAAAGGTAGAGGAGGCACTTCATAACCTCTTCCAAGTGGTGGTTTCTATTGAGTCCGCCGGGCTGCCGATAACGCAAGTTATTTGACAGGTCGGTTTTTTTATTAGGATGACGATATTTCGGAGTGCAAAGTGAGAGCTTTGCAAAAGTCCCCTCTCCCTTTCGGGGAGAGGATTAGGGTGAGGGGTCAAACTTTCGTTTGACACTCCCACAATCTTGTCTTAAGAATTAACAAAAAATTAACATTTCCTTAACCTATCCATAATATCGATGGTATATACTTAGAATGAAAGATTGGGAGTCTGATAAAGCCCACAAAATTTTACAAACAATTCACAATTTTTTTACATATCTACCACATAAGAAGGGTATAATTACCTAAAATAAAACC
Source organism: Clostridia bacterium (assembly GCA_009619095.1). Taxonomy (GTDB): domain Bacteria; phylum UBA6262; class WVXT01; order WVXT01; family WVXT01; genus WVXT01. Next base: position 1,335 of record WJOT01000026.1, on the reverse strand, counting down.
TCAATATGCCGAATTTTTACTATTTGACAAATTGGCTTTTTTTTAATATCCTTTTGATATTATGATTTCAAGATTTCAACAACTGAATTGCAAACATATTTTCTAAAACGGAGGGGTCAAAATGAAGAAAATTTTGGTTTTGGTATTAATATGTGGTGTTTTTTCGATTTTTTGCATGCAGACACCTTCTGCCAATGCCGGTGCAGTAGATACGGTTGTCAGTTACATAGATAAGATTCAGAAGGTTATAGATAAAGTACAGGCGAAAGTTGAAAAGATTCAGGTAGAGATAGATAAAACCCAGAATGAGATAGGAAAATGCCAGAAGGAAGTGGATAAGGTTCAAAATACCGTAGATAATAAAGTAGCAGCTTCCCAATCCAGGATGGACAAATTACAGAAAGACGCAAACCAAATAGCAAAAGATATCCAGGACAGTGTAGATAGTTTGCAGAATGATGTAAATAAAATAGGGAATGAGACAGACAGTAAGACAGGCGATTTACAATCAGAGATAGATAGAGTCCAGAAAGAGGTAAACGAGGAAGTAAATAATACAGAGGAGGAGCTAAAGAAAGCTCAAGATAAGTTAAATCAAGCTTTAGCCGAGCTTCAAAGAAAAATTGATGAAGCCCAGAAAGCAGAAGATAACGAGATATATCCAGCCCAAAGGGCCATAGATGAAGCTCAGAAGAAATTAAAAAAGCGGGTAGCTGAGGCTCAGGCGGAAGTAGATGAGGCTCAAAGGAACCTAGAACGAAAGACAAAAGAAGGGCAAAGTAGAATAGCTAAATTGCAGGCAGAATTAGACAAAAGAATGACTGAGGCACAGAAACAAATAGACGCATACCAACAGAAGATGAACAAGCAGATTGAAGGAATAGAAGCCAAAATGAAAGAAGCACAGAAGGAGATGAATGACATATCTCAAGAAACTCAAGGACATATGGATGAATTAGAGGAATTGATAGTAAAAGAAGAAAGTAAAATAAAAGAGATGCAGGGGAAATTGGGTGAACTTGGAGATAAAATGAATGAAGGGCTTGAAAAGTTGGGACAATTGCAAAATAAGATGGAAGAGCTTCAATCTAAGATAGATGAGGTAAAAAAGGAAGCACCAGAGAAAATAAAAAATGAAATAGATTCACTCCAGGATAAGATGAAAACAGTTCAAAAAGATATAGATAGTGCTCAAGAAGGGATTAAAGATGATCAAAAATACTTAGATACTGTTCAGAAGAAGACAAACGATGCGATAGGAGAAGTTGCTGAGGCAAGAGATAAATTGGGTTCATTAAAGAAAGGATTAGGCGAAGAGGTGAATAAGGCACTTTT
>WJOT01000016.1 GCA_009619095.1 Clostridia bacterium | reverse complement strand
ACCTAATGAAGGCGGGCATTGTTGACCCGGCTAAGGTAGCTCGCCTGGCTCTGGAGAATGCTGCCAGTATCTCTTCAATATTATTGACTACAGAGTCTCTGGTAACCGATATACCGGAAGAAAAACCTGCCATGCCTCCTATGCCTGGCGGTCCTGGCGGTATGTATTAAGGTATTACTGGCAGGTGAAGGATGTGGTCGGTCGCCCTTCATCCTTCAGGGTGAAGGGTGATTATGCATCCCGATTTTCAATTGGGAAATCTGTGCCTACAAGGGCTAGGCTGTCATTGCGAAGGACGAAGTCCTGAAGCAATCTCGAGATTGCTACGCTCCTTTCAGTCGCTCGCAACGACGTTTGTAGGCATGGTTTTAACCGTACAAAATTTGGCTACAAAAACCAAATGGCACCGTAAACAGTACCCGACCATAAACGGCCCCATAGATGGTGGCCGACCAATCGCTACTCTAAAAATGCCTTCCTATGTTTCCTATCCAATTGTTTCCTACCGTAATGAATGAGACTTATCTTGACACGGTTAATCCTTTATTATAGAATTGAAAATCGACCATCTCTCAAATTCCTTGGCAATGGGGAAGCCACACATTCACCTTTGCCTTGTCCCGCCCCGGTTTCGGGAGGGGGTATGGTGACGAAGGGGCTACTTTGAACAGTGTCTATTAGAAATGGAGGGCGAAATGACTATTATGCTTAAGAGAAAATCGGTTCGCTTATTACTTATAATAATACTTTTTTTGTTCATTTCTGGAGGGCTCTTTTTTTATAATTCTGTTAGGAAAGGAGCAAACCCTGGTCTGTCAGAGAAAAAGGTCATTATTTTAGGATTTGACGGGATTGACCCGGATTTGCTATCAAAGTGGATGGACGAGGGGAATCTGTCCAATTTAAAAAAGCTTGGAGAAAGTGGAACTTTCCTGGAGCTGGGGACAACTAATCCTGCGGAATCGCCTGTTGCCTGGTCAAGCTTTGCCACGGGCACCAATCCAGGCAAGACGGGCATCTTCGACTTCCTCAAACGAGACCCGCAAACTTATATGCCTGATTTGGCCACTACCTCCTTCAGTGAAGGGAAGTTCTTGTTACGATTGTTTCCTATAGAAAAACCGAGCGTTACCTGCAATAGAAAAGGGACATCTTTCTGGCAGATAGCCTCCTGGAATGGGCTTAAATGCATAGTTTTGCAGGTACCGGTCACATTTCCTCCCGAGAAGGTGGTAGGAGGGAAACTTCTTTCCGGTCTGGGTGTACCCGACATTCGTGGAACACAGGGAACGTTCTCTTATTATGCTACCGATGTAAGTGAGGAAGGCGATACGGAGATGGGAGGAAAAATCACTAAGGTTAAAGTAAAAGATAGAAAGATAAAGACGATAATTTACGGACCAAGGAATAGATTATCGAGGAGGCGTGAAGATATATTGGTTCCTGTGGAGATTGAAATAATCAACGATAAACAGGCGATAATAAAGGTTCAGGATAAAGAAGAGAAATTGGACGTTGGCCAGTGGAGCGATTGGTTCGTGATTAAGTTTAAGATGAACCCTTTGATAAAAGTATACGGAATGGGAAGGTTCTATCTGATAAGTATTAAGCCTGAATTCAGGCTCTATCTATGCCCAATAAACTTCTATCCCAAAAAACCACCGTTTCCCATTTCTTATCCAAAATCCTTTTGCAAGAAGCTGGCTGAAGAGATAGGGCTATACAAGACCCTGGGCTGGGCTATCGATACCTGGGCTCTGAATGAAAGTAGAATTGATGAGAAGACTTTTTTAGAAGACCTCTTCTACACTATGAATCAGCGGGAAGAAATAATGATGAATATGCTGAAGAAGAAAGACTTTGACCTGTTCCTCTTTATATTTCAAGCGAGCGATAGGGTGCAACATATGTTCTGGAGATTGATTGATGAGACTCACCCTGCTTATGATAGAGAGAAGGCAGAGAAATATGGTGACGCAATCTTGAAAGTTTACCAGAAGATGGATGAAATAATAGGAGAAGTTATGCCTTTTGTGGATGAGGACACTACACTTTTTGTGGTCTCCGACCACGGTTTCCATTCATTCAGGAAGGCAGTGAACCTTAATACCTGGTTGGTCAAGAATGGCTATATGACCCTCTCATCTGAGAAAGGGAAAGAATATAAATTGGAAGACCTCTTTGGCAGGGGTGAGTTTTGGCCAAATGTTGACTGGCAGAGAACTAAGGCATATGCTTTGGGGCTGGGTTGTATCTATATAAATTTAAAAGGTAGAGAAGCATATGGGATAGTAAAACCAGGCGATGAATACAATAGTTTAAAGGAGGAAATAGTAACCAAACTGAAGAATTTAAGAGACCCGGTAACTGGTAAAAGAGTAATAGTGGATGTGTATAAAAGAGAAAATATCTACAAGGGAAAGTATCTCAAGGAGGCTCCTGACCTCGTAGTTGGCTTTAATGAGGGCTACAGGGTCTCCTGGCAGACTGCACTGGGAGGTATCCCTCCTGAAATAATTGTGGAAAATAAGTCGAACTGGAGCGGAGACCACTGTTCTTTAGACCCTTCCATAACCAAAGGAATATTTCTCTCCAATAAAAAATTTGTTCGGGAATCGCCTTCCATTATTGACATTGCCCCTACAGTGCTTGAGATTTTCGACCTGCCAATTCCAGAAGAGATGGATGGAAAACCAATAAAATTTCGGGTAGCTAACTGAGAAATGAACAGGCAATTGGAAAAGTTGAATCCAGGAATATTGAAGCTGGAACTATTTTGTAAAGGTATGAGGATTGACCCCAGCTGCGATTTGGGGAACGATGCTCGCCTGGTTTCCCGCATAAGAGCGGGGCTAGGAAGTGGACTGGAGATGATTCTTCCGGATAACCTATACGCTAATATACCTATTCTGGAAGAGTTTGCTAAGAAGAGTCCTTTTCTTCTGATAAAAAGAAGTGGCAGGTATTATATCACAAAAGAAGGAAGTGACTTATGTCAGGTCACAATACCTTCTCAGCCTTTATGGTATCAGAAGAGAACGAGTAACGGCACCTTAATGTCCAGAGTGGGCATGTTGCAGGGCACTTATTTAGCAATATATCCAGCCAGAGTGTGCAGTTATTGGGTGAGTGAGCCAAAACAGAATTGCAGGTTCTGTGCCACAGGACTCAATGTGGGAGTTACTGAAGAGGCGGAGAAGAGTGTCCAGGATGTGGTGGAGACCGCAGTCGCTGCTCGAAAAGAGTCGAGAATCACTTTCGTTCATTTTAACACCGGTTACTGTGAAGGAAAGGCTTTGGATATTCTGGTTCCTTATGTGAAGGCGGTTAAGGAGAAGACAGGTCTTTAGCTATGGTCACCCCGTCATTGGTAATGGTGGGTGAACCAAATTTCTTATCCAGAACTACATACCTACCCTTTGGCC
>WJOT01000106.1 GCA_009619095.1 Clostridia bacterium | reverse complement strand
TTCCCCCCGGAGCCCCCCGGCTATCCAGAATACGACAGGCGCCATCAAGAAGGCTGTATTCAGTGTGCAGATGTAGATGGACGAAATCTGAATGTTCCATAAGATATTCCCCAAACAGCACAAATTGAATTTGTGTCCCGATGAATCGGGACACGGTTTCAACCGTGCAGAAATGGTTTTGTAGGTCCCGATTCATCGAGGCAGTAGGAAAAACTCGAAGGAAGGCTACAAAAATCTATCAAATCGGGAAGTTGACACTCTCCACGACTAAACTCGGGAGATTCTTAAGTGGTTAACGCCTTCTGTCCGTTTCCGTTTCGGGCAACCCTTAAGTTGGGGGCTATGTCAAGTAGCCCATCCCGAGAAGGATCTACAATCTCGGGCAGCGATGCTGTTACCACATCGCCAGGTTGTCCCGATAGTATCGGGATTCTATCAGCGTGTGACTTATAGTCACAGGCTCGGCAATGGAAATAAATTCCATTGCGATTAGAATAATCTATATGATGGCAAATTGGACATTCTTGAGAAGTATAAGCAGAATCTATAGAATTAACAAGAATGCCTTGTTCTCTTGCTTTATAGATTATGAATTGTTTAAATTGATCAAACGACCAATTATGAAGTGTGTTGCCTAATCGTTTTCTTTGCTTACTACTGGTTTTCGCTGTAGTTCGAATATGTTTTAAATTTTCAAGATTAATAATACCTGCTTTAATTTTGAGAGCCAAATTAATAATCTTGCGAGAAAGTTTATGATTAAAATCTTTCATCCATTTACGTTCTTTATCTTTTGATCTGCGGATAGCATAAAGTTTTTTGATTTTACCCAATGACTTTCTTCTTGAAGCGTATTTGGTTCTGCGGTATCTAATTTCTTTACCAGAAAAGAAAGTGGTTTTGCCTTGTTCTTTATCATAACAAACAGCGATATTATTTAAACCAAGATCAATACCTAAAACATTGGTATTAGATACTTGTTTAGGTTCAGGAAATTTGATACTAATAATAAAATACCATTTTCCTTTACGTTCAAGAAGTTGACCATTACCTGATAAAACTTGTTTCTGGAGTAGTTTGTCTAATACATCTTTCTGTCTCTGGGATAACGCTAATTCAAAATATGGCTTTGAGCCATTAACAGGAAAACCTACGAAATATTTATGACCATCTTTTTTGATAGACCAATTTTGGTTATTAAAACTGATAGCCATGGTATTTCTAAAATGGGGAATAGAAATTTCAATATGTCGTTTCCTCTGCTTGCAGAAAGTTATCCATCGTGAGCGTATAAGTCTTACTGCTTCGTTGAGAACTGAAGATGGGATAACTAATTTGTCTTTAAGATAAGCATAGAGCTGAGAATGACTAATTTTATTTGGCCATTGCATAGAAAGATAGTCTATTCCTGAATTACAAACTTTGGAATATGTTTTACGAATTGTCTTAAATTCTAATACGTTTGGCTGTTTGATTTTCAATAGAATAGTTTTGATTATCATGTTTTACTTTGTGCCTGAATATACCTTTGAATGGTTAGGAGTAGCTCCGATTCATCGGAGCGTGCGGTTGATATAAAATACGAATGTATCCATAAAGAAGGAAGTCTTAATAAGTTTTGTAGACATTATAGTATTTATCAACGAGCCCGTCAAGGCAAAAAAGAAAAAGCGATTCATCCAGCCCTTGTGTACAAGGGCTGGATGAATCGCCACGGTTAAAACCGGGTGTTTTCTCGCTTAAAATTTGGTAAAGTCAAGGAAAAATGTTGAAGGTGGACGTCTAAAATTCCGCTGCCGTAGTCACGTAAAGTTTTAAATAACGATTTAAAAGAAATTCTTTTTCCAGGAGTCTTATTCTAATAACAAATATATATTTTTTGCCAGCGTATTCTTCTCTTTCAGGAAAGTTAAGGTACATCTTTATCTTGCTTTTTTTCTTTCTTTTTAGACCAAAATCCGACTTGTCAAAAGTTAAAAAATCCGGGTGGGGACAGTCCTCATATCCATCTTCAACTTCTATTCCTGCTCTTTTTGCAGAAATACTTCTTATTTCGTAAATGTGAGGATAACGACTAAGATTTTTCACTTCTAATACCTTTCCAATCACTTTTTTAATATCGTAAGCTCCCCCTATTTTTACATTCTCCAGTACCATCTCATCTGGAAAAACAGCGAAGTCTAATTTCCCTGTAAACTCTTGAGACAAATCCCTTTCCTTTTCAGAAATTTCAAGGAGAAGCCTGCTCTTCAAACCCAAAGCAATGGGTAGCTTCCCCTTGCCCACAGTGTGTGACCAGATGTAAGCCTGATATTTCTTGCCCAGATATTTCTTATCGCTGGGAATAGTGACAATCACATCAGTCACTGCATTTTTTGAAGGCTCGACAGAAAAGTAATCCTTTTCCATCTCTATCCAGGAAGCGTCGGGAATTGGTTCATATCCCTCCTTCAATTCGCTTTTAGATGGCACCAATACTTCCATTTTCAACTCAATGGAATTTTCACCCTTATTTCTCACCCGCAATTGCCGATTAACTTTCTGCCCAATTGTATAGTTCTTTCCGATACTTAAGTTCCGGATAGTCACCTCAGTGAAAGAAGTCGATATTCCTCCTGTATTACCATCTTGGGGAAGAGAAAATAGCAGAATCAGAGATAAAATAAGAAGGTAAGCCTTTATCCCTACACCAGTTTTTTCCATTCCCCCTCCAGCTACTTTTTAATTTTCATTCTTTCCTTTGCCCGCTCAATAAGTCTTAGCGATTGACTATGATCCGGTTTCAATTGTAGAACCTTTTCAAATTCAGCAATAGCTGCTTCATATTCCCCTCTCTTGTAATGGTCGATTCCACGATAATAGTATCTCCTCATTCCCTCTATTTTTTCTTCTTCACTTAAAGGTTTAGTGGGAATACCTATTTCTGCCGGTGAAGGCCTTGGCATTTCTGATACTATTTCCCTAAGCCTACCGAAACGTAATGTCACTGAGAAACGATGAGAACCATAAGTCCCTCTGAGCCCAAAAAGGGGATAGATGAAAGCATAATCTATTTCCAATGAAGATACCTGGCAACTTCCTCCCAGAGAGAAACTCTTAAAGCCATCACTTCCTATATCTATCCCTCCACGAACTCCCATTGACTTACCTGAGAGCCACTTCTCCGCGCCAGCAGAAATGTTAAACTCTCTGTGTTTATAAACAGCATCTAAGGCGAAATTAATTAAATTAATTCTATCTCTGTAAGCAACACCTATTCTGACTCCCAGGGGAAGTTTATCTCTTTTATCTGCCAGATTCATATTTGGCTGAATGATATCTGTGATGGAAAGTCCAGAAAAGATATTGGCAGTAAGATTATATAAAAGCCCAATATCACTACTAAATCCTATCCTGGAATAACCTTTTTCCTGAAAAAGGGGATCAGACTTTGTGTATTGGTTATTATCATACCGTTTGTATAGTAATTTGAAGTTCAGCCCGGCAGAAAGCGAACTAAATAACTTATTGCCATAAGAGAAGATAAAGGTATCTTCTCGATAAAAACCCTTCAGCCCCAGGCTCAGCCAGCCCACTCCTATTCCGCCCAATTTTTCCAGGGGATGAGCGTAGCCGATGAATGCATTCCCCAGGTTACTCCCATCGTCCAGTCCCCAGTAGAGTCTTCCATATCCGCTGGTGAACTCTATCTGGGTTAGTCGACTCAATCCTGCAGGATTATAATAGAGGGAATGGACATCGTCAACCAGAGCAACAAAGGCACTTCCCATTCCTATGGGTCGCGCTCCCACACCAATGTCCCCAAAATCCCCAAAAGAGACATTAGACCCAAGACTCAAGACTATAGTCACTAACCCTATCAAAATAACTCTTTTGTTTATCCACTTCATCCTTTCCCCCAAAACCGTGGAGTGTGAAACGAAAGTTTCACCTGGTCAAGCTTTCGCTTGACACTCCTTTAGCATAGTCTTTGGTTCATAATTCATAATTCATAATTTATTTAGCAAGGACTATTGTGCCATTTATAGTTTGGCCTTCTACTTCTATCTGGTAGATATATATGCCACTAGGTACTATATTCCCACCCTCGTCTTTCCCATCCCAGGTGAACTTATCTTCCCCACCTCCAACGATATCAAGCTGTCTTACCACCGACCCTCTGATATCATAAATCCAGCAAACTATACTGTTCTCATCAATATTTTCGTATTCGAAAGTTACCTGTTCATTATTACCATCACCATTTGGGGTAAACACTCGTGGCTTAGGGTAGCCCTCATCTAGCTTAAAACCTGAGGCAGAGATATTGAAAGCAAGCATTTCAGTATCCCCTTCTCCTCCAGCCGAAAGTAGACCAAAATTAAAAACGAGAATAATACTAATCAAAAGTAGAGAGAACCCGAATCTCCTCTCCACCTTCCCCAATCTTTCTGTTCTGTAATTCATAATTTACCCTCCTCGCAAAATAGGGACAGCGCCCATTTTTCAAATTTCAAATTACGGGCATAAAGCCCTACACTACAAACGACTCTGAAAACTATCTCTTCATCCTGATTGCTTTACCACCTCTTTTGTTCTCTTAAACCTTCTTTTATAAGTCGTTTTAACTGAGCTGGATCTATTGGTTCAATTAAGTAATCAAAGATTGCCTCTTTTGTCGACTCTTCGAGAGTCTCTAAATCGAGTGCACTGAATCGGCTCATCATAATCACACAGGTCTTTCTATTCATCTCCTTCAATTTTGTTGCCAATTCCAGACCACTCATATCTGACAACTCAAAGTCTATAAGCGCAACATTAAAGAAACTCTCTTCTGCTCTCTTTAGCGCTTCTGAACCATTATTGACTGGAATTATCCTGTATCCTTCTTCAGTCAATATATTTGAAATTGTTTCTTTATGAGCTGGTTCCCCATCAACTAAAAGGACTTTCACCCTCTGCCAGGAAGAACCGACTCCTTTCTTCTGCTCCTGGACCTCTTCGATTACCCTCAACAACTTTTCCATATCCAGGAAAGGCTTATACAGACAGGTGTAAGCTCCCTTCTTTATCGACTTTCCCGCGAGTCCCTCCGAAGAGTATCCGGTCATCATTACTACGCCTATATCGGGTTTAATCTCTTTCACCACTTCCAGAACTTCCATCCCATCCATTCCTGGCATCCTTATATCTAAAAGTATGACATCGAAATCGCTTCTGCGAACAATATCGATTGCTTCATAGCCATCCTTAGCTACGAATGCCCTGTAGTTTCTGTCAACCAGAATATCCCTTAGAGTCTCACGATCTTCAACCCTGTCATCGACCACCAAAATTAGAGGCCTTCCCAGGATAGACTCAATAGTGGCCACAAGCTTTTTCACATTAAAAGGTTTATCGACCACCGCATCAACTCCAGATCCCATAGCCCCCTTTATCTCCTCCCCTACGCTTCCGGCAGTCATCATTATTATAGCTGCTGAGGGGTGGAGCTTCTTTACTTCTTTGAAGCTCTCCACACCACTTATCCCTGGCATTTTGAGGTCCATGAGAATGATATCGAAGTATTTCTTCCTTAAAAGTTCGAGCGCCTTATTTCCATCCTCCACCATAGTTACATTATAGCCCTTGCTCTCAAAAATGTCTCCTAAGGTTTCCAGAAGATCGATTTCATCATCTACAATGAGGATATTCGTCTTCTTCATCCTTTCCTCCTCCTTGCATCGTTCTACCACAATTCAAAACCTTGCACGGTTAAAACCGTGCCTACAAAATTTCGAATTCGTCCTATTGTAGGCACAAATTCAATTTGTGCAATTTGTGAAGTATAGCCTTTTTGAAATTTCAAATTAGAGGGACAAACCTCTACATTACCTATTAATTATTTTTGTTCCTTTTCTTTTATTTTTTTCTTTTCTTCTCGGTATTCCTCGATTATTCTGAACAGTTTCTTCATATCAAAAGGTTTGTAAAGAAATGCGAGAGCACCCTCTCTCAGTGCCCTTCCCACAAATTCATCCATTGAATAAGCACTCATCATTATTACCCCTGTTCCTGGATTCATCTCCTTAATCCATTCCAAGGTCTTAACACCATCCATTCTGGGCATTTTTACATCAAGAAGTATGATATCAAAATTTGCCTTAGGAACCATATTTAATGCTTCATATCCATCCCCTGCGGTGACTACTCGATATCCTTTGTTAATCAGAATATCTTTCAAAGTTTCCCTGTCTTCCAACAGGTCATCCACAACCATAATTAGGGTTTTTCCTAAAGCTCCCTCAATGGTGTGAAAGAGCTTCCTCATGTCAAAAGGTTTGTAGATAACTGCATAAGCTCCTTCCTCAATTGCCTGCCTCAACAATTCCTCTACTGAATACCCGGTCATCATTATCACTACCGCAGAGGGACAAATCTTCTTTATTTCCCTGAACGTCTCTAAGCCGTTTATGCCTGGCATTTTAACATCCATAAGAATAATATCGAAAAACTTCTTCTTTGCAAATTCTATAGCCTTATACCCATCCTCAGCCAGCGTAACAACATAACCTCTATCTTCAAAGATATCATCCAGAGTTCTCAAAGTTTCCACCTCATCATCCACAATTAACAGATTAACCTTTTTAGCCATTTTTCCTTCCTCCCTATTTATTTTTTCGTCACCCCGATATTTATCGGGGAAAGGGCGACCATCCCGATAAATCGGGACACCGTTTACTTGGGTTTTGGAGTGTGAAACGAAAGTTTCACTCTCACCCAGGTCAAGCTTTCGCTTGACACTCCAATTCTACCGCTACATTCCGTGTATCTCAGTTCTATTTCCCCCCTGATTTTTCGCTTTATACATTGCTTCATCAGCATGTTTTATCAGGATATCGAAATCGCTTTTGAGGTCGTATTGAGCAACACCTATACTTAAGGTCGTCTCATCAAACTTACATTTCTCAAAAGCCTTCCTAATTCTCTCAGCTACTATTGTTGCATCTTTTTTGGATGTTTCTGGCAGAACCACAGTAAATTCATCCCCCCCATAGCGAAATCCCCAATCAACTTCCCGGATTTCCTCGGAAACTATTCTTCCCACTCTTTCCAGCACCCTATTTCCAGTCAGATGACCATGGGTATCGTTATAGGCTTTGAAATGGTCCACATCAAACATCAATAAAGAAAGGGGAAGCTTGTAGCGTTTAGCCCTGGCTGTCATCTCTGAAAGTTTTTCGTAAAAATGTCTGCGATTATATATTCCTGTTAAATCATCAGTAATCGAGAGTTCCTCTAATCTCCTGTTTGCCCTTCTCAACTCGTCTTCCGCTTCCATCTTATCCCAGGTAAGTCTTTGCTCTCGCAGGGCACTCTTTATTGTCCACTTAAGTTGTCCAGGGTCACGTCCTCCACCCTTGACGACGAAACCATAAATCTCTTCTCTCATTTCAATAGCTTTCAATGCTGTTTCCAAAGAAGCATGTCCCGTAACCAATATAATATAAGTGTTTTTGTCTATCGCCTTGATTTTCTTAGCTAATTCCAAACCAGTGATATCGGTCAGTCTGAAGTCGACCAGAACCACATTGAAGAACTTCTTTTTAACTTCCTCAATTGAAGCTGTTCCTGTTTCCACCTTGGAAACCTTATAACCATCATCCTCGAGGATATCAGCGACTGTCTCTCTATAATTTGCATCGTCATCCACTATTAATATCTCAACCTGTTCTTCTCTTCTGAATTTTTTACCCAAGTCACGAACTTTCTGGATAGCTTCTAACATTTTTTCCACATCAATTGGCTTAAACAGGCAGGTATAAGCTCCCTTTCTGAGAGAATCTTCTACAAATTCCTCCATAGAATAGGCAGTCATCATTATTATTCCCGCTTCCGGTCTAAATTCTTTAATCCTCTCCATGGTTTTGATGCCATTCATCCCGGGCATCTTTATATCTAAGAGAATTACATCGAAACTACCTTTTTCCGCAAACCCCGCCGCTTCATACCCATCTTTCGCCAGGACGATCCTGTATCCCCTCCCAGCTAATATATCCTTTAAAGTTTCCCGATCTTCTACTCTATCATCTACTATTAGAATTACAGGTTTTTTCAAAGCTTCCTCAACAATTTTTATGACTTTTTTAACATTAAACGGTTTATAAATAACCGTATAGGCACCTTCTTCTATAGATTTCTTCACCAATTCCTCTTTGCTGTCTGCGGTCATCATTATCACTGCAGCAGTGGGAATAATTCTCTTTACCTCTTTATAAGTCTCCAAGCCGTTTATGCCTGGCATTTTTATGTCCATAAGAACAACGTCAAAATATCTCCTGCTTACTAATTTAATTGCTCTTTGTCCATTTTCTACCATAGCCACATTATATCCCTTGTCCTGAAAGACATCGCCTACTGTTTCCAATATGCTTATGTCATCGTCCACAATCAAGAGATTGACATTTTTAGCCATTCATTTCCTCCTTTTTGAGTAGGCGAGTAAGCTCGCCCTTACATTTTCATGCGGAATTGTAGGGGACGACCGCAGTTTATGCCGATTTTTCGGCATGTCGTCCCTCGGTCGGCCATCCCAATACATCGGGACACTTTTTCATTTAGCCAGTGGTAAACTAACAATGAAAGTAGTTCCTTGCCCCACTCGGCTTCTCACCTTAACTTTTCCTTTGTGTCTCTCCAGAATTCTCTGGACTGCTGCCAATCCCAGCCCGGTGCCTTTGGTTTTAGTACTGAAGAAAGGAGCAAACAATTTCTTCATATTCTCGGGAGAAATTCCACACCCTGTATCAGTAACCTCCACCTGGGCCATTTCCTCTTCGATATAACTGCGGATTTTAAGTGTTCCTCCCTCCGGCATGGCCTGCCAGGCATTGTTGATAAGATTTATGAACACCTGACGGATCTCATCCGGGTTTATAAGGGTAGGAGGAAGCTCTAAAGAGAGATCTATCTCCACCTTCACTGTTTCAGGAATGGAGACAGCCGATAGAGAATCCTCGATTATTTTATTGAGATCTAAGGGTTGAGCCATCGGCGGCCTGGTCCGGGAAAAGCCCAATAGGTCATTAATGATTTTGTTAGAAGCAACAATCTCCTTCTCGATAATTCCAATATGTTTTTGAATCTTGGGGTCCAGCTGTCTTCCGGAAGACCCTTCAAGCTTTGTTCTAATATAATAGATAGCATTGTTGATTACGCCCAGTGGATTGCGAATTTCGTGACCAACTACTGAAGCCATCTGGCCAACCGCAGCCAGTTTTTCACGAAGAACCAGCTGCTCCTGAAACTCTTTCAATTTCTTAACCATAAAATTGAACGTATTTGCCAGAGTAGAAATTTCGTCACGCGTATTAACCTTTACCTCATAACTGAAATCGCCCTCTCCTAATCTCTCTGCCCCGACTATCAATTCCAAAATAGGACGGCTCAAGCTTTTTGCCAAATAGAAGGCTATGAACACCGACCCCAAAATGCTAAGTGCTATCCACAAGACGGCATTCCTTTTCATACGGGCTATAGAACTATAAGCTTCACTCTTAGCCTGCTGCATAATTACTCCCCAATCTAAACTTTCTGCCCAGGCATACGCTCCCACCATTCCTGTCCCGTTCTCATTACGAAATCCTTCACCTGAGATATCCACACCAATAGATGTCCCAAATTCAGATAAAGCTTGCCTGACAATAGGAAGTTCAGTCACTTTCTCAAAATTTATCGCCCTTTCCAATTCCGGGTGGAAAATCGTTCTGCCTTCACTATCTATCAGAAAAGCAAATCCCGTCTTTCCAATTCTAACCCCATCAATCTTCCGCCAGAGCTTACTTAAAGTCGCTGTAACAAAAACGTATTCATACTCAGCCTCAAGAGGATAAACCACACTTATGCACGGTAGATCGTCTTCATAATAGATATCCCCCACCTGAGGAACCCCTGTCATTTTGGCTTCGATAAAAGCTGGTTCCTTGCTTCTACTGATTAGTCTGGAGGACTCCTGTAGGAAACTTGGATTATGCGCTTTAATCACTTCATCACCCTTTCTATTCAGCACGGAGATGAGAATGAAATCATCATAACGGGAAAGAACGGAAAGCAGAACCTTCATTTTCTCCTGCCAGGACATCTTGGGAAATTTCTCAAAAGCCAGGACAAAAGCCAAATCCAAATTAAGTCCTGAGACATAGTCATCAATATCTTCTGCTATCGCTCGCGCCAGTTGGGTGTGAGTCTCCAGAACCGAAACCTCCAGAGCTTCTCGGTTAATATTAATCATCCTAATTCCCTGAATGAGTAAAGGCACAACTACCAGAAGTGTCATAATTAAGGCAAACTTGTGAAACAATCTGACCTTTTTTATCATTTCCATCCTCCATTTCACGATCTGAAATCCTGCCTACAAAATTCCAACAAATGTCATTGCGAGTCCCGATTAAAAATCGGGAAAAGGAGCGTGGTCCCGATGAATCGGGACTTCACTTCCTTCGCAATGACACTTTGTGTCACTTTAGGGAGATTATATCAATTTCTATCCTTCGGTTATAGGCGCGATGCTCCTCTGTATCGTTGGGATAAAGTGGTCTATACTCTCCATAGCCTATTGCCGAAAGCCTTTTGGAGTCTATCCCCTGTTCAATAAAATACCTGACCACGCTAAAAGCTCTGGCTGCGGAAAGTTCCCAGTTAGAACGGAATTCTCCGCTTACAATGGGTTTATCATCTGTATGACCTTCAACCATTATTTCATTCGGCATATCTTTAATTACTCTGGCTACTGCGTTCAACACAGAAATTATTTCCGGCTTAAGTTCAGCTTTCCCCAAATCAAAAATTACAGGACTGCTAAATATTATTCTTATTCCTTCCTTGTCTATTCTTACATTAGCAAACTTCTTTAAGCGTTTCTCATCAATAAGTCCATACATCTCCTCTGCCACTTCTCTCTCCCTTGCCTTCCTAATTACTCTCTCCATATATTCCTTATTCACCTCACCACCCATATCTTTCTGAAGCGACTGGACTATTCTTTCAAACTTTACTTCACTTACCACAAATGAAAAAGCGTATAGAACGAGGAAGAAAATCATCAAAACGGTCATCAGAGTGCCATAAGGGATAATCCACATCGTAGTCTGTGGCGTAGTTTCCTCTTCAGTTTCCAGTAAATGTCTGTGTTTATCTGCCATAATCCTTCTCCATTTTCGTCACCCTAAAGGGCGACCCACCAGACTGGTCGGGCACTCTTCAGAGTGCTGTTCTCATTATGGAATACGGACAATGTTAATTTCTATCCTGCGGTTCTTAGCCCGATTATCCTCAGTATCATTGGGATACAGTGGTCTGTGTTCACCATAGCCCACTGCCGATAGCCTCTCAGGTTTTATATTCTCCTCCTCGATAAAATATCTAATCACGCTGAAGGCACGAGCAGCTGAAAGCTCCCAGTTGGAGCGGAACTTGCCCCCAGTTATCGGCCTGTCATCAGTATGCCCCTCTACCAGAACAGCATTGGGTATATTTTTAAGAAGCTCTGCTATCTGCTGAAGAATCGGAATAGCAAAAGGCTTCAATTCACTTTCGCCCAGACCGAAGAGAACGGGATTAGCCAACATTATCTTCACCCTCTGTTCACTCACCTTTACAGTGGCGAAACCGCGAAGTCTCCTCTCCTCCACATAATCTATCATCTTTTTGATAGCGTCTTCTTCTTTTTTTATAAATACGTCTTCCTTCGTGCTAAATTCTATACGAATAGCTTTATGGATTGTCTTTTGAACATCAGTAGCCATCCTACTGGTCCCAAATAACATCAGAAAGAAAAGCATCAAATTGGTCATCAAATCCGAATAGATAGTTAACCAGATAGGGCTTCTCCCCCTCCTTTTCATTTCTTCTCTTTCTGTTACTAGAGCCATTTTAACCCCTCTTCACTTAACTCTGCCACCCCCGTATTCCATTCCGTAGGGGACGACCACAGTTTATGCCGATCTTTCGGCATGTCGTCCCTGGGCGGCCACAGCGGGCCGCCCCTACATTACTTTAAGCCCTTCTGCGAAACTTATAAGCAAGGAATGCCTGTAATTTTCTCTCCACAATAAGAGGAATCTCGCCCTTCTGAATGGACAGAATCCCCTCAATCATTACTTCCTTAAGCAAGAGCTCCTCTTCACTGTAGGCATTCAATTTCCCGGCTATGGGGAGGAAAATGAAGTTCGTTCCGAAAATCCCATAGAAAGTCGTTGTTACAGCAATTGCCATGGAAGCACCCATAGTTTTGGGGTCAGCCAAATTCCTCAACACCTGGACAACCCCGATGAGTGTTCCTAAGAGTCCAAATATCGGAGCGTAAGTTCCCATTGTGCGGAAAATGCCACTAACCTGTTGATGCCTCCTCCTGGTAAAGATTATCTCCTTCTCCAGGTTCTCCCGGATCATTTCAGGGTCGAGATTATCAATTATCATCTGAATCCCATCAATGAGAAAGTTATCTCTCAGATTATGGATTTCGTTTGCCAAAACCCCAACCCCTCCCCTTCTACCCACTTCCGCCAATCTAACCAAAGTCTCAATTGCCTCAGATGCAGTATATCTCTTCGAAGGAAATATTACCAGCTTCAATGCCCTAGGCGCCAGTTTAATAATTCTAAAAGGATAAGTAATCAAAGTGGAAGCAAATGTGCCTCCAAAAACCAGAATGGCAGCACTGAAATTGAACAGAAGTGACGTAACTTGACCTCTCGCCATAACATAATAAACGGCTCCACACCCCATAATAAGTCCAAGAATAGTCATTAAATCCATACTTGCACCTCCACGAATTAAATCTTTTTATATTGCCATTTGGTCGGGCATCATTTATGGTGCCGTCTTACGGGTGGCCACCCCGCTTTATCGGGGTAAACTGTGGGCCACCCCTACATCCGTTTCCGTAGGGGACGACCACAGTTTATGCCGATTTTTCGGCATGTCGTCCCTCCCATTTTATCTTCCTTTCACTCCCTCTACCGGTGGTCGTGTCGAAGGTATTCCAACCGTTCTCTTTTTCGCTATTGAGCGCTGATACCACCAGAAACCGGCTATTAACATTGCTATAATTACTGCCACTGCTATCCAGGCAGTCTTTGTTTTAACTTTTTCAACTATTGCAGGACTCGCGGAAGGAGCCGCGGCAGCTGGTGAGCGTTCTTCCTCAGGAGCACCGACTGTCCGCGCAGCAACCTCCTCCGTCTCTTTTTCCACT
>WJOT01000102.1 GCA_009619095.1 Clostridia bacterium | reverse complement strand
AGGGAAAGGGGAAAGGTATTAGTAATTGTTACCCATAATGAGGTGTTGGTGGAGAGGATAGCGAGTTTACACTCTGGGAAAATTATCCATTTACACGATGGCAAAATAATAAATTAACACACATAAAGGAGGTTTAATGGCACAGAAAATCTATCTGAATGGCAAATTGGTTCCTCGAGAAGATGCCAGAATTTCTGTTTTCGACCATGGACTGCTATACGGAGATGGGGTCTTTGAGGGAATTCGGGCATACGATAGTCGTGTATTTAGATTATCTCAACACCTGGACCGCCTCTACGATTCAGCCAGAGCAATTGCACTTAAAATTCCTTTGACCAAGAAAGAGATGGAAGAAGCTGTAATTCAGACTTTAAGAGCAAATAGTTTAAAAAATGGTTATATCCGCTTGGTGGTGACCAGGGGAGAGGGTGATCTGGGTCTTGACCCCAGGAATTGTGGAAAGCCGGCAGTGTTCATTATAGCGGATAAAATCGAGCTTTATCCTGAAGAGTGGTATAAGAAAGGTTTAGAATTGGTTATTGTGGCTACAAAGAGAAATATTCCTGAAGCAATAGATCCAGGGATAAAATCGCTGAATTATCTGAATAACATTTTAGCGAAGATTGAAGCAGGCTTGCAAAATATGCCTGAGGCTGTAATGCTTAACAAAGAGGGCTACGTTGCAGAATGTACTGGAGATAATATCTTCATTGTGGAAGAGAATGTGTTAATTACTCCTCCTTTTTATGTGGGTATACTTGCCGGTATCACCCGTCAAGCAGTAATGGAACTGGCAAGAGAGAAATTAGGTCTTCTGGTGAGGGAGGAAGCGTTTACCCGACTCCATCTGTACAATGCAGATGAGTGTTTCTTGACTGGCACAGCTGCGGAAGTGATTCCAGTAGTTAAGATTGATGGTCGAAAGATAGCGGAGGGAAAGCCAGGAAAGATTACCACAAGACTCATCAAAGAATTTCGGGATTTAACGAGAAAAGAAGGTACGAAGATATAATAGACAGTAGACACTGGATTTGGCACTTTGGAGTCCTCCCGAAAGGGAGGTTGGAGTGTCAAGCGAAAGCTTGACCCAGTGTCCCGACTTGTCGGGGCGTTTCACACTCCAGTTAGGGTGACGAAAAATGGCACTCTAAACTGTGCCCGACCAGGTTAGGAGATAGCTTATGCTTTGTGATGAGTGTAAAAAGAACGAGGCTGTAATACATTTTACTCAAATTCTCAATAATAAAGTAACTAAATTTCATCTCTGCCAGGAGTGTGCTAAAGAAAAGGGAGTGGTGTTCCCTTCTCTGGATGAGGCGCTTTTAGAGGGTCCCCAGCTTGCTTTAGCTTCCCTTTTGGCTGGACTTAGTGATATTGGCGTTCCCTATGCTCTGGAAAAGCCAAAAGTAGTCAGAAAGTGTCCCAACTGTAAGGCAAGCTATGACGATTTCAGGGAATCGGGCAGGTTGGGCTGTTCTGAATGTTATCGAACTTTTAAGAAGGAGCTTCTGCCCTTGTTGAGAAGGCTCCACGGTTCAGTCCAGCACACAGGCAAAGTTCCCCTGCAAAAAGTCAGAGTAGGCAAAAAAGGTAAAGAGATAATGGAACTGCGCAGAGAATTACAGAAGGTAATAGAGAAAGAGGAATATGAAAAGGCAGCAGTAATAAGGGATAAGATAAAGGAGTTGGAAAAGAAAAAATAATGCAACTGCAAAATATGCTCAGACAGAAGATTGGGTGGTTAGAAAGTAAAGGGAAATCTCCGGGAATTGCAATTTCTTCACGGGTCAGGCTGGCGCGAAATTTGAACAGAATCCCTTTTCCTCAGAAGGCTTCCAGGAGAGAGCAGGAGGAATCCTTTGAGAAAATTAAGGGTGCTTGTGAAGAGATTGCATATTTTAAGGGAGCTCCCATCCTCAATTTGCAAGAGTTCGACAGGGTGGATAGGCAGTTTTTGTTAGAAAGGCATTTGATTAGTTATGAGCATTCTCGGGGAGATGGGGTCAGGGGATTAGTTATTGGGGACAGGGAACTTCTCAGCCTGATGATAAACGAAGAAGACCACCTGCGGCTTCAGGGAATACAATCGGGGTTAGAGCTACAGCAGGCCTGGGATATTTTGAAGCAAATTGATGAACAGATGGATAAGAAACTCGATTATGCCTTCTCTCCTGAGATAGGCTATCTGACTGCCTGCCCGACAAATACAGGAACAGGAATGAGGGCTTCTGTGTTGATGCACTTGCCTGCTTTGGTGATGAATGAAGAGATAAATAAGGTGTTACAGGCGTTAAACAAGATTGGAATGGTCGCTCGAGGACTTTATGGAGAAGGAACTAAGGTGATGGGAGACCTGTTCCAGATTTCCAACCAGGTTACTTTAGGCCCTAATGAAGAAGGAATAATTGATAATTTGGAAAGAGTCGTAAAACAAGTTATCGATTACGAAATCAAAGGAAGAAAGACTCTGTTTAAAGAAAGTAAAGAAAAGGTAATGGATGTGGTTTATCGTGCTTATGGAGTCCTGGTTAATGCCCGGCAGATAAGTTTTGCGGAGACGATGGAGTTTCTATCAAAAGTGAGATTGGGCATATATTTTGACCTGGGTTTAGATACTAAATTGGATATATTGAATGAACTCACTATCTTGACTCAACCGGCTCATTTACAGGAGTCGGTGGGTAAGGAGCTCGTGCCATCTAAACGGGATTTCATCCGTGCGGAGATGATTAGAGAGAAATTGAAAAGTGGAAAATAATCCCTCTCACCCTGGGAAAAAGGTGCCTGTCACCTTTTTGGAGAGAAAATAGATAAGAGGAGGTAAATTAAATGTTAAATAGATTTACTCAAAGGGCGCAGAAAGCTATTCTCTTGGCCCAGCGGGAGGCAAAGGGACTGAATCACGATTATCTGGGCACTGAACATATCCTTTTAGGACTAATAGCCTTGGGAGAAGGTGTTGCTGCACAGGTGCTACAGGATTTGGGGATCGATTTGAAAAAGGTGAGAAGAGAAGTGGAAAAGATGGTAGGAACTGGAGACAACATTCTCCTGGGAGGAGAGGTGCCTTTTACCCCTAGGGCAAAAAAGGTTCTGGAATTGGCTGTCCAGGAAGCACAGGATATGGGTCACAATTATGTGGGGACAGAACATCTACTCTTAGGACTAATCCGGGAAGAAGAAGGGGTGGCAGCTAAGGTTTTAGAGGGTCTGGGAGCAAGCTTAGAATTGGTAAGAGGGCAAATTGTAAATCTCCTGGGTGAAACTACTGCTCATGGAGTGCCCAGTAAAGAGAAGAGGAAAACTAAGACTCCTACCCTGGATGCTTATGGACGGGATTTAACGAGATTTGCCAGTGAAGGGAAGCTCGATCCAGTAATTGGCAGGGATACGGAGATCCAGAGATTAATCCAGATACTTTGCCGGCGCACCAAAAATAATCCAGTGATGATTGGCGATCCTGGCGTGGGTAAAACTGCTATCGTTGAGGGACTGGCACAGAAAATCTCTGACAAGAACGTGCCGGAAATTCTATTGAATAAGAGAGTATTGATTCTCGATTTGGCTGGAGTTGTAGCCGGCACCAAATACCGGGGTGAATTCGAACAGAGACTAAAGCAAATAATAGATGAGATTCGCCGGTCTGAGGGCAACGTAATTCTGTTCATTGATGAACTTCATACGGTGGTGGGAGCAGGGGCTGCTGAAGGGGCAATAGATGCCTCCAATATGTTGAAACCAGCACTGTCAAGAGGAGAACTGCAATGTATCGGCGCTACTACTCTGGATGAGTATCGTAAACACATCGAGCACGACGCTGCTTTGGCAAGACGTTTTCAACCGGTGACCATCGACCCTCCCACGGTGGAGGAGACCATTGACATTTTGAAAGGATTAAGGGATAGATACGAAGCACACCATAGAGTTAGGATCACTGACGAATCTCTCCATGCTGCGGCTACATTATCCCAAAGGTTCATTTCCAATCGCTTTCTGCCAGACAAGGCAATTGATTTAATTGATGAGGCTGGCTCGCGAGTAAGGCTTCAGACTACCACAAAACCTCCCGACTTAAAAGAAATTGAGAAAAAGTTAGAAACTGCAAGCAAGGAGAAGAAGGCAGCCATTGCTTCCCAGGAGTTTGAAAAAGCTGCCAGGTTGCGTGATGAAGAGAAAAAGATTGAACAGGAACTGCAACAGACAAAAAAGTCCTGGCAGCAGGGAAAGAATAAAATGGAGGGGACGGTAACCGAAGAAGATATTGCTCACATTGTCTCTGAATGGACGGGGATTCCTGTGGTTAAGTTGACTGAAAAGGAAACAGAAAAACTCCTACACATGGAAGAAGCTTTACACAAACGAGTTATTGCTCAGGACGAGGCAATAAAGGTTATTTCTCAAGCAGTGCGTCGTTCTCGAACAGGATTGAAAGATATTGCTCGTCCCACCGGTTCGTTCATCTTCCTCGGGCCCACTGGAGTAGGGAAGACTGAATTGGCCAGAGCCTTGGCTGAGTTTATGTTTGGTGATGAGGAATCGATGGTGAGGTTGGATATGTCCGAATATATGGAGAAGTTCAACGTTTCCAGGCTTGTCGGGGCTCCTCCAGGATATGTGGGTTATGAGGAAGGTGGTCAGCTTACGGAAAAGGTTCGCAGGAAGCCCTATTCGGTAGTACTTCTGGATGAGATTGAGAAAGCTCATCCGGATGTGTTCAACATATTACTGCAAATTTTCGATTCCGGGCAGTTAACCGATAGCTTGGGGCATAAGGTAGATTTTAAGAATACTGTAATCATTATGACTTCGAATATTGGAGCCAGAGAGATAACTGGGGGTAAGACCTTGGGATTTTTGACTACTCAGGAAGTGGAACAGAGTTACAAGGGTATGAAGAAGAAAATTCTGGATGAGATGAAAAAGGTTTTTCGCCCGGAATTTCTGAATCGAATAGATGAAGCTATAGTTTTTCATCCACTGAGCAAAGAAGACGTGAGAAGTATTGTCGATTTAATGCTTGAAAAAGTAACTCAGAGATTATCGGAGCAAGAGCTCACTCTTAAAGTTACTGATGGGGCTAAAGACTTTCTTGTGGAAAAGGGTTTTGACCCCCAGTTTGGTGCACGTCCTCTCAGGAGAGCAATTCAGAGATACCTTGAGGATCCACTGGCTCAAGAAATCTTAGCTAAGAAAATAAAACCCCAGGCAAAGATTACTGCCGATGTTCAGGATGGCAAAATAGCATTTAAACTGTCAGGCTCCTAGCAGATGTTCCCGATTGAAAATCGGGATGCATAATTCCCCCTTTTTGTCCCGATTCATCGGGACCTACAAATTCTAAACGCAGACTGAAGTCTGCTACTCCTTTCCTGTTGTAGGCACAGATTCAATCTGTGCAATTATTCTTTTTGCACGGTTAAAACCGTGCCTACAAATGTCATTGCGAGTCCCGATTGAAAATCGGGATGCATAATTCCCTCTTTTTGTCCCGATTCATCGGGACCTACAAATATACAGGATTTCTTCTATAAAAACCTGCCTTTTTGAAGAATTCCCATCCTCTCTTTCCAGAAGTATCCCTTTTTTTGCTTGCAATTTAAGGCTGAAAGGAATATAATAGCTAAATTATGGAGAGCGAATGAAAAAGGGAATTTTGAGAACAACTATTGTTTTTATTGGTCTTCTCATTGTGGCTCTGGGATTTTTATACTTAGCCAGGACCACAAGGACTTTGTCCAGAATAATGAAAACTTATGTGGAAGTTGAGCTAAAGAAAGCTTTCCATAGAGAAGTTACTGTGGGCAAAATTAGTACGAATATTGTTAATCGCATTACCTTACAGAATGTTGCTATAGCCAGTGAGAGGAGAGTGTCAGAGGGGGCAGTTTTAGTCTGTGAGAAAGTTACCATTAATTATAATCCCCTTCTTATTTTGCTCAGGAAACGAAATCTGGGAAAGAGTATAGGAAAAATTGTTCTCAAATCTCCCCATCTCCTGTTGACTAATCGCATGGGTAAGTGGAATTTCGTGCTTCCCGTAACGTTCCGGAAAGGATCGGCTATTCCTACACTTCCCCATATTGTAATTGTGGGTGGAAAGGTTACAATTGAAGATGTGGAAGGAAAAGTTAGAAAGATTGAAATAGAAGATGTTTCTGGTAGTCTCACTACAAAAGATAGAATCTACCGGTTATCCTGGCAAGAAAGGTCCCAGCGTGACCCAAAGTTACGTTCACAAATCCATTTTAATTTTTCTGGCAGAAGTAACCAGAGCAGGAATGATAAGATAAGATTGAAAGGCACATATTCTAAGGAGAAAAAGGAATTAAGCATTAATTTAAATATTTTCAATTTAGACCTGGCAAATTTGAGTAACCTCTTTCTGTCCAGTCCAGACTTTAGAATATTAACGGGCAAAGGAAATCTCTCTCTAGATTTGAACACAACGCTCAATGAGGAAAATTATAACAGCATTATTGGTATAGCGACATCTATGAGTGGGGAGCAAAAGAGGATTAAGGATTTTTCCCAAATTCTCTCCTTTTCTGGCGAATTGGCCCTTGCGAAAGTATCCTGCCGGTGGTTATCTCACACAGTGAAAAACATCAGAGGAAGGGTCGTTTTTGACAATCACAGAATTGGTAGTCAGGAAATATTTCTGCAATATGGAGGGGCGGAAATCAAACTTTGCGGTGGACTGGAGCGATACCTTTCCCAGCCCGCTCTGGGAGTTAACCTTTCAGCCAATTTCGGACTTTCTCGCCTTCCGGAAATTGTCAAAATCGATGAGTTGGAGAGAATCCTTCCTTTAGACGGTTTAGCGAAAGTATCTGTGGATATATCGGGAAGTTTATCCACTCCTAAGTTAAAAGGCTGGTTCCTTCTTCCCCAGGGTAAAATAGCGGGTCGGCCGGTTGAGGAATTCCAGGGTCAATTCATCTATCAAAACAAGATAGTGAGAATAATAAACCTGCAGGGCAGAATTTACGAGGGGACTGTGGTCTTTTCTGGGAAGATAGATATTGATCAACCCTATGTGGATTTAGATTTTGTTTTGCGTAGTATCGACCTGGGAAGTCTCCTTTCGCCATATTGGTCAGATAAGGCAAAGGGCAAAGGCTCTCTTTCCGGTGATATTTTCGGTAAACCCTTGGAATTACAGGCTAACGGAGAGATAAACTTAACAGAAGTGAAATTTTTAGGAACCAATTTAAAATCTGTTTCAGGAATTTTCAATTATGCAAACAAAGAACTGGAAATAGAAGCCAACAGTAGCGAAGATAACTATAAGTTAAATACTACTCTCCTGTTGGGCAGGGAGGACATAAAGATTTCCCGATTAGAAATTTCTGCCCCCGAGCGCGCTGGGATGGCTTTGACTGGTGAGATTGGACTTCTTGGGGACAAGAAATTGCAGTTAACAGTTGTAAACTCCTATGTGGAAACTGGACATCTGTCTTGGCTTACCTGGCAAAGCGATAGATTTTCCGGGCGAGTCAATTTCCTGGGTAAAATTGGAGGAACGATCGAATCCCCCGAGGTTTCCGGAAAATTGTGGTCCACTGGTTTAAAAGTAATGGAGGGAGAGATAAAATTTGACTCTGGGGTCGATTACCGGGAGAAGATTTTGAGAGTCACTTCCTTTAAACTTAACAATGTCTACTCTGCAAACTTAACTGTCAACTTCGCTGGAGAGATACCCGTGGTAAGAGGTTCCGTAGAATCCACAGATGGCGACTTGAAGTTAATCTCCACTCTATTTTCTGGCAAGGCTGGCAAGATGAGAGAAATAGCAGGTACTCTTCGGGGCAAAATCGGTTTTTCCAATCTCTCCTTGAGTGACTCCTGGTGGGAGAATGTTAAAGCTAAAGGAGCAGTTTCCATCGTTCAACCCAGGGTTGGACAGGTCTCTTTTGACGAATTAGCTTTCGCATTTAACATAACCGAACAGGGATTGAATGTAGATAAATTTCGCTTTTCCAGTGAGACGGGGGAGATAACAGGTTCTGCCCAGGCGGGAATGAGAAAGGGTAAACAGAATACAATAAATATAGATACCGAATGGCGGGATTATCCAGTAAATTTTTCTTTTTGGGAACAGGTTAAAGCAGATGCAAATTCTAAAAAGACGGCTATATCTGGAAGAAGATTAAGGGAGAATAGAGTCAGCGGCAGCCTCAATTTTAGAGGGAAATTGGCCTGGAAAAAGGACTGGCGAATTCGTGGTTCTTTTTCAGGTAAAGATTTTAAATATAACGGAGAACCGTTAGAACCAATCGGTGCGCACCTGTCCCTGAATAAAAAACTTGCCCATCTTTCTTCTTTCCATTGTGGGAATGATTTGAAAGGTGAGTTCACCATTGAGGCAGGTAAACAGAAGACCATAAGCGGTGGCATAGAAGTGGATACCGTGAAAGTTCCCCATTTTCTCCGTTTGATATTTGGAACTGAGGGAGAGAAAACTTTGGTTGATAAGATTAGAGGAAGTTTACATAGTAAGATAGTTTTTAAAGGCCTTTTGGAAAATCCTCAAATTAATGGCTATGTAGACATCGAACGGGGAGTTTTTTCCACTACAAACTTCCTGTTTAAGTCAACATTTAATTATAATGGAAGAGAAATCAATTTAGAATCAGCAGAGCTGAAATTTGCTCCCGGGGGCAGAGTTTTGGCTAAGGGTAAGATAGATTTCAACAAACTTGAGCCTCTGGAAATTGATGTTGCCTTGGAATACCTACAGTTAAGTAAAGTGCAAAGTTTATTTTGTGAAAGAAATTTGAATACTTTTGGGGAGGTTAACGGAAATTTCAAGCTCCGTGGCACTTTCGCTCGCCCTCGTTTAAAAGTGGAATTAGAATCGGAAAATAGTGGAGTAAATAGTTTTCATGTGGATACCGTTAAGACAGACTTTAGGGTGGAGAAGGTCCTTGGAGAGGAAGGCGAAAGGATAGAATTAGTGTTCGATTCTTTTTCGGCAGGTTTTGGAAAGAGTCTCCTCTGGCTGGCTCGGGAAGGCAGAGTGGGATTTTCCTTATCCAGGAAGTTGGTTGATTTTTCGTTCCTTAGCGAATTTCGCAACATAAATTTTGCAAAAATGTCTATTTTTGGTGGTGCTGAATTAAAAGGAACTGCCAATTTCTCCACAAACTCCCCTGTCCTGGAAGTGATGCTCACCACCAGGGACCTGTGGGTGAATCGTCACAATTTTGAAACCGCAAAGTTGAGACTTTCTTATCGAAATAGAAAGCTATTTTTCCTGCCGCTGGCTAAAGAAACTTTTCAGGTGTTGGGAGAGATAGACTTCGAACGTGTGGATAGTTTCAATGTAAAGATACTTGAATTTTTTCAAGGCAAAGATAGACTGGTAACTATTAATGGGAATGCTGACCTTTCTGGACCAATCGACCTAACTGTCCAGGGAAAAAAGGGGAAAATTGCTGCCAGTCTCATAGGAGAACTCCTGAATGTGAGAATTCCACTTAAAGGAAATAGTGGTTTTGACCTCAAGCTCAGCCGGACTTCAATAGAGGGAAAAAAGAAAAAATTCTATGACTCTTTGCAGATGGAAGGAGAAATAGATGTCGCTAATGGCTCGATAGGAAATCTTCTATTTGACGATTTCCACGCTCTCATCAAGGCAAATGGTGATAGTATAAGTCTAAGGAAATTGACAATAAATAAGAAAGAAGAATATGCAATTAAATGTTGGGGAACTATTCCTTATCCCCAAGAGGAAAAAAATGGTAGAGAAATAGAGTTTTCTTTACAAATGTTTGATAGCAGGGCGGGTATGTTACGTGTTCTGACCAGGGAAATAAGTGATACCAAAGGGCAAATGGAAGCATTCCTTCATATTACCGGGACACGAGAGGAGCCTCTTATAAATGGATATTTTCGTGTCAAAGAAGCTACTCTCTACGGCAGGGAGATATTTAAGAGGATAGATGATCTGACCTGCGATATCTCAGTTAAAGATAGTAATATAGTTATCAACCGGATTAATGGTAAGATAAAGAAAGGAGAAATAGACCTCAAAGGAGAAATAACTTTGGCTGGCTGGAAGGTGGATAAGCTCGATGTGGTGTTTGAGAATAGTAAGCCTCATGGGATTCCCCTTAAAATACCTTTTCTGAAGATACCTCAGAGTTCATTTTTTGGTCGTCTCCTGACCGAGGTTCCTTGTTCCCTGGAGTTGAAGGGGAAAATCCATGTATATGGAACTTCCCATTCCTATGATTTAGTGGGAGCGATTGAAGTGGAAAATACCCGGTTTACTTATCCTCCCAGAACCGAGGATACGGAAGATTTAAATTTAGATTTTCTCAAGCCCGCGGTTTGGAATTTGGAGATTAAGGCTGGCAAAAATACATGGTATGAGAATAGATTTGCTGAAGCCCAGGCACAGGGACATATGAAGCTCACCGGCCCAACTGAGGAATTGACAGTCAATGGAATTCTTACAGCCGTTAAAGGAGAGATAAGTTATCTGGGAGCTATCTTCAACGTGAAAGAGGCTACTGTGGAATGTATAAATGATGAACTCTTTTTACAGGTTAGGGCGGAGTGCCCTGTGGAAGATGATATCATTATGTTAGTGGTAGAGAGGGGGAAATGGGGAAGGATTAAGCCAAAATTCACCTCCAGAAGTGACCCGGAAATGAGCCAGGAGGAAGCACTGGCTAAGGCTACTGGTTTAGATTCTTTAAAGCTCTCTTCACAGGAAAGGGATGCCTTGTTGAGGAGGGAACTGTTGAGGTTAATCGATAGTAGTTTGGCCAGCCCCTTAATTAAGTCAATTCTGAAATCGACGGGCATAGTAGATGTGGTTAAGGTTGATACTACCCTTGCTCAAAGGACAGGGGGAAGATTGAGTTCTCCAGAAGCCGGAGAAGGAGGGAAGAGAAGCAGCCTTTTAGATGGCACGAAAATAACTTTGGGCAAGTATTTAAACACTAATTTATATCTGGGTTACAAGTTGCAATTCGAGGAAGGATATCTGAATAGGCTTGAATTGCGGCATGAACTGGAGCTGTTATATAGACTTAAAAGAGGGACCTCTTTGAAAGGCAGGCTGGGAGAAGAGGAGAGATATTTGGGAGTGGAAAAACAAATAAGGTTTTAAATATTTACATTTTCCGGAAAATTTGATATTATAAAAAAGATATTCTGAATAGTAGATAATTTTGAATACAATGATGAGAAAATTTATAGTTCTATTTTTTTTCTTTATGTTCCTTCTTTCCGGTTATCTCTTTTCCAGTCCTGTAGAGATAAGAGAAATCGAAATAACCGGGAATAAGAATGTGCAGACTAAGAAAATATTAAAAGCTCTGGGGATAAAAAAGGGTGATGAATATTCAGAAGAAAAGGTAAGCGAGGGTTTGCAAAACATATATAAACTGGGGTTCTTTGAGGATATTACCATTGAAGTCTTTGAGGTTGAGGAAGGAGTAAATGTTACCTATATTGTGGTTGAGAAATCCCTGATTAAGCGAATAGAATTTAAAGGGAATAAAGAGTTCTCTGATAGCAAATTAGAGAGAGAAATAGAATCAGAAGAGAAAGAATCTTTTGATAACAGGAAAATGCAAGAGGATACCGAAAAGATTGCTACCCTTTATAAGGAGAAGGGTTATGCAAATGTAAAAGTGGAGCCTTATACAACGGAAGACGAGAAGAGTGGAATGGTGATAATGACTTTCTTTATTACCGAAGGCAAACAGATCAGGATAGGTAAAGTCAATTTAATTGGGGTAGAGGCATTTAACACGAAAAAAATAAAGAAAAAAATGGAGACTAAAAAGAAAAAGTTTTTTAAACAGGGACTACTAGATGAGGACTTGAGAACGATAGAAGCCTATTACAGAGACAAAGGATTCCTGAAAGTTCATCTGGGAACACCTATAGTCATTCACGATGAGGAGAAAGCGAAGATTTTTGTCACGCTTTTTGTTCACGAAGGATTGAAATATACAGTTGGAGATATACAATTTCAGGACAATTATGCGGTTACCACAGAGAATCTGGAAAAAGACTTGGAAGTGAAACGCGGAGAGATTTTCAGCCAGGCAAAGTTAGAGAGGAGCCTGTTTAATATTCATGAGCGCTATGCAGAAAAAGGCTATATCCTGATGCGCTCCGATCCAGAATACTTTACCGATGATGATAAAAAGGTAGTAAACCTCTTAATCTCTGTATATGAGGGCGGGATAGTCTATATAGACCGAATTTACGTAGAAGGGAATGTGATTACTAAAGATTATGTAATTAAACGGGAATTCCTGGTAAAGGAAAGAGACCCGTTCAATGTTAAAAAGATAAGGCGAACACAGGAGAAACTATATAACCTCGGTTTCTTTTCGGATATTGTAATTGAGATTGGTGAAACTGGTGACCCTCATAGAGCAAATCTCATCTGTGAGGTAACCGAGCAAAGGACGGGATTACTCACTATGGGAGCAGGGTACAGCTCGCAAGATGGACTTTTAGGCACCTTTCAGATTACCCAGAGCAACTTTTTGGGCAGAGGACAGAGAATAGATTTAATGCTGGAGTTTGGTAAGAAAAAGACCAATTATCAGGTCAGTTTTACTGAGCCATGGTTTTTGGGAAAGCATGTCCTTTTTGGTATTAGTGTCTACGATACAGATAGAGACAGAGACTACTATAGAGAGATGAGGACTGGCGGAAATATCAGAATAGGTCCCCATCTAACAGATATTCTTAGTCTCCGCTTCACTTACACTTATGAACGGGTAAAAATATACGATGCGCTTCCTTCACACAAAAAATTTGAAATAAAAGAGAATAGCAGTAGTTTTACTACTTATTTGATAAGAGACAGCAGGGATAATATATTCGATGCTTCCAGAGGTTCTCGGAATTCTATCTCTCTTCAGGTCTCTGGAGGTATCCTGGGAGGGGATACTGATTTTGTTAAAACTTTTACCTCCAATAGTTGGTTTTTCCCTACATTCTGGCGCTTTGTTCTGGCGATTCAATTGAGGTATGGGATTGCTAGTAGTTTTCCTCACTCTACAGGAGTGCCAATTTATGAACGGTTCTATGTGGGTGGAGCCGATAGCGTAAGGGGTTATGATTACAGGGAGATCGGGCCGCCGCCGCCTGACGAGGGAGGAGTGACGATGTTTGTAAGCAACGTAGAATACAAGTTTCCCATAGTTAGGGAAAAACGTCGCACTATTTTGCAGGGAGCAATCTTTATTGATATGGGAGGGAGCTGGAGGAAAGGAGATTTAAACTTTACCATAGGCTCAAGGGAGAATCAATTGAAGGTGGGGATAGGAGCAGGAATCCGGTTCCAGACTCCTTTTTTCCCTGTCCGTCTCGATTGGGGATATGGATTAAATCATAAACCGGGAGAAGACAAATCCCAGTGGTATTTCACAATGGGCCAATCCTTCTAAGGTGACGGAAGAAATGGAGAGTTCATGATGAAAAGAATTTCGCTTTTTTTCTTTGTTTTTTCTCTTTTCTACTTTTTCCCTTTTACACTTCCCGATGTAAGAGCAGTAATGCTTTCTTCGGAAAGAATCGCTTATGTAGACATAGATAGAGTCTTTGATGAATATAAAGGTATTAAACAAGCGAAAGAAAAGATAGAAAGAGAGATTGAAAC
>WJOT01000017.1 GCA_009619095.1 Clostridia bacterium | reverse complement strand
GAGCGAGAGAATGGTTAAAAATTTATGTGAGATGGTGAGCATCTCGAGCGAATCTGGTGAAGAAAAGGAATTCATTGAGTTTTTAAAGACTAAACTCGAACGGGAATTTAACGGGCAATGCCAGGTTGACGGCTACGGTAACCTTATTTGCAAGATACCCCCGAAGGGCTCTTCGGTTTCAGAACCGCTAATGCTTGCCGCTCATGCGGACACAGTAAAACCGGGTAAGGATATAAAACCAGTAGTGAAAAACGGTGTGATCTATTCAAGTGGAAACACCATACTTGGGGCAGACTGTAAGGGGGGAATCGCAGAGATTATGGAGGCGGTTATGAGTGCACCTAAACATCCACCTTTGGAGATTGTCATCACCCGCGAGGAGGAAGTTGGTTTTACAGGGGCCAAAAATTTAGGTTATTCACTAATAAGCGCAAAACGTGGCATCCTTGTGGACATGGATGCACTTGATGCCATTGTAATCGGGGGCCCTTCCCATATGCTTATTGATATCGAGATCATCGGTAAGGGGGCCCATTCAGGGATGGAGCCCGAAAAGGGGATATCCGCCATTAAAGCAGCCAGCCTAGCCATAGCAACACTGAAAGATGGCAGAATAGACCCTGAGACCACTGCAAACTTCGGAATTATCCAAGGTGGTTTGATCCGGAATGGTGTTCCCGAGAAATGTAACATAAAAGCGGAGGTGCGTAGTTTAAACCATGAGAGGTGCATATCCTTAAGCAATACTTACAAGGAAGTCTTTGAGGTAATAGTACACTCGATTGGAGCCAAGGCTGAGGTGAATTTGAATTTGGCTTATAAGGCGATGAGAATTCCAGAAGACGCCCCCATGGTTCAGGTCGCAAAGAAGGCTTTGGAGAGTGTAGGGATTGAACCCAAAGTTATGGTGATCACCGGAGGCCTGGAATCAGCAATTTACAACGAAAAAGGGATTGAAACAATCCCCATAGGAAATGGAGTAAAGAGTGAACACTCAGTTTCTGAAAATATCTCTGTTGAGGATATGAATAAGGTAGTCCAGGTTCTTCAGCATATCTTTAGCCAATTTGCCTGAAATTTAACATTTAAGGAGAAATAAATAATGGATATCTGGACAGCGATTAAAAATAGGAGAAGCATAAGAAACTTTACTGCCGACCCGTTGGAAGAGAAAGAACTTAGAAATCTTATATTGAAAGCAGGGATCTGGGCCCCATCGGGTGGAAATGCACAGAACTGGCGATTTATTGTGATTACTGACCAAAAAGTTCTAAATAAACTCAAACTCGTTTCCCCAGGTCTCTTAGGGTCTCCCCAAACTATCATTATTATCTGCCAGGATTTGGTTAATGCTCTAGAAAAAGGAGGAGAATTAGGGGTCAAAACCCTGTCCTTGATGGATACTGCCATGGCAGCACAGAATATTATGCTTGCTGCCTATGCGGTCGGTCTGGGGACGTGTCCTATCGCTTCCTTTCACCCCGAAGCGGTTCAAAGAATTATGGGACTACCAGTCCACATCTATCCCCAACTTCTAATTTCGGTAGGTTTCTCCAAGGAAAATCCTCCTACTCCCAGACGAGATCCCAATATAATATGGTTTAACTCCTATGAAGAATAACGAGACCTTTAAGAAACAAATTTTCGGGTTAGTTTGCTATATGGTTACCAGTGCTTGCAATTTGGTAAATGAAACAAAAAGTTATGGTCCATTTCGACTTATTGATGCAGCAAGCCGTCTGATTACTATTTTATCTGAGAACCAAATTTCCTCGTCAAATCTGGAAAAAATTCAAGCAAAAATTGAGCAGGGAAAGTACAAAGTTATGGAGGATAAATCTCAATTCAGTTCATTTTTGAATGAACTTGTCCTCTACATCACGTCATTGATAGAGGATCAAAATTGAAACCTGTACTCTCTGATACTGAAAGGAGGTGGTACGAAAAGGAATAATACTAAATTGTTAGAGAAAAGAAAGTAAAAAATTAAACCTTATAAAAGAAAGGAGAGAAAGTTATGAAAGCAAGTAAGTTTATTAAATTTTTAAGGAATGGATTGTTTTTAGTTTTGGTAGTGAGCCTGGTGTTGATTCTATCTTGTGCCGGATATACACAACAAGAGGTTAAGGCCATTCGTCATACCAATTCGTGGCCTTGCTACCTCGATCCAGCTGTTGGATCAGACTATGCAAGTTCTATTGCTCTTTGTAATCTATATGATTCGCTGGTATTTCCCAATCCGGATGGTAGTGTGAAACCCTGGCTGGCAAAGAGCTGGGAAATCTCTGAGGATGGGTTAACCTATACTTTTGAATTGGTACCTGGGGTCAAGTTCCACAATGGAGACGAGCTAACAGCAGATGATGTGGTTTTCTCCCTGGAGAGGATCCTGACCATTGGGGAAGGGTATGGTTATCTTTTTACTGCGAACGTTGAAGGAGCAGAGGCTCTCGAAAAATACAAGGTTAAATTTAACCTCAAAAAGACCTTTGGACCTTTCCTGGGGGCGGTGGTAAGACTTTATATCCTCAATGAAAAACAGATAATGGCAAACATTCAAGATGGTCTCTACGGGGAGTTTGGTGATTACGGCAAGGGATGGTTGGTCACCCATGATGCCGGCTCCGGTCCTTATCAGGTCAAGGAGATGAAAACTGAACAATACCTCTTAATGGAGAAATTTAACGATTACTGGGCTGGATGGGAGAACAAAGATGCCCCCCAGTATGTGAAAGAGATCGGAACTACCGAGGCAATTACCATAAGAACTCTTATGTCAAGGGGTGAATTGGAAATCACTGACCAGTGGCAGACCAGCGAAAATCTTGCTGCCATTGAACAGATTTCCAACACCGAGGTGTCCTCTCTCTTTGAGGGCTCAGTCCTGAATATCATGCTTAACACCAAGAAACCTCCGACAGACGATATTCACTTCCGTAAGGCCCTTGCTTACTGTATTGACTATCAGCAAATTATTGACAAGATTTTCCCCGGTTCCTGTCCTTCCGGTTCTATTGCTTCCAGCACCCCTGGATACAACCCCAATCTGAAGCCCTGTATACTGGATCTGGTAAAAGCAGAAGAGGAGCTAAAACAGTCTCCCTATTACGGAAATTTGGAACAGTATCCCTTTGAGTTATATTGGGTTTCGGAAGTTCCGGATGAGGAGAAAGTTGCTTTGATGATCCAGGCTAATGCCGCCAAGCTGGGAATAAAGGTAAATATCGTCAAAGTACCCTGGCTTTCCTTGATCGATGTTTTGGCTAAAACCGAAACTACTCCTACTGGATCAGTCATCTTTGTTTCCCCTCATTATGCTGAAGCAGGCTCGATGTTAGAGTCTCGCTATCATTCCCGTTCTTGTGGAACCTGGGAGCAAGGAGAATGGTTACAGGACCCCGAAATTGACGCAATGATTGAGGATGCGATTGCCTCTATTGATCAAAAAGAGCGATTCCAAAAATACTATGCCGTTCAGGAGAAAATTGCGGAACTCAGTCCGACATTGTGGATTTTGGAGCAAGCAGTGAAGCAAGCCTATCGAAGTGATTACATTGTTTTCCCTGCAGAAGAGGATGTTAAGAGAGGGAAACTGTGTAACCCCGTTATGGGTTATAACTTTTATTATCGGGATTTCAAGGTCTTCCCCGAGAGGGCACAGAGGCCATATACGCCGTTCAAACCATAATATTTGCTCGAAGGTAAAATTCTCTAAATATGTGGATACAGAGCAGGTTCTTAATCGAGAGCCTGCCCTGTATAAAAATAAAGGAGTGTTTAATCTTTAATGA
>WJOT01000093.1 GCA_009619095.1 Clostridia bacterium | reverse complement strand
CTGTGTATTAATTGTTTTTAAGGTATAAAGGAGTCTATCTATTTTTTTCAATTCAGCCTGGTTAAAAACTCTATTCTTCAGCTCTGCCAACTTTTCATAGTTGATCCAATATCGACCTTTAACCAGATGGGGAGAGAAAAAACTAATAACAAAGTCTCCGGAATCGTCTTTCTCTATCTTAGCAATCTTTGAATAAGATATATTCTTATCCAGATTAATCATTGAAGGATTAAAAAATTCGCTGTGAATGGAGAAGTCGTCTATGAGAGTCATTATCTTCGTTACCTCTTTTTCCGCTAAATTACAAACTAAAGAAATATCTTTATAAGACAATTCTCCATCGTTATATAGAAAATATTTTTTGAATTTATCTATTCCCATCCGTTTAATAAGAGGGATGACTTCTTTCCGGCTATCGAGAAAGGATTCAATATTAAGAGAACTTCTATCCACCGCTATATCCTCTTTAAGTTCGTAAAAGTTTTTTGCTAACCCGCTTCGCGGGAAACGAAGATAACTAATCACTTTTTCTTGTCGGTTAGAAGGAGAAAATAATTTTTTAAACAGAGGGTCGTTCTCGATTTTTTTGGTCATCTTAGCGAAATCGCTTTCGCTAAGTTCCATAAGGTCGGCTAACTTAATCCTGCCGATTAACTTCAATAGTTGCTTTGTTTGTGGAAGTTGTTGTAGTCTTATTTCTCTCTTCTCATTTCCCATACCCATTTCTTTCTCCCAAGAAAAGTTAGAAAGACCCATCATCCACTACTAATTCTTCTCAGCAAAATTTGATATGGCTTCAATTAGTGCATTATTTTGAAGTAATACTTAAAAAGATATGCAAAAAAAATTTGCCTCTCCTGTAAGCAAATCCCATTTTGGGCAATCTACTCTATACAAATTGCTCTTTCAACTTCAAAGTAACTTTTCTCAAACTTTAGGCCAGGACAGTGGAAACTTTATGGAGAGCAGCCTCTCTTCTTAAACTTTTCCTTCATATAATTGACAATTATACCTCTGTCCTGTTTACTAATTTTAGTAAATTTTACCCCTCCAATATATCTGTTACTCCCTTTGTATCTACGCCTCTTTTTTATTTCCTTGACCCAGACAACATTCGCCAAGGCGTAAATGGAGACAATCCTACTCTTAAGGTAATCGAGGGGTTGATATATTTCCATTTCTATAAAAGTTGAAGGGAGAATGAATTTATCACTTTCAAATCTTAATCCCATCTCACTAATATCCTTGGTAATCCACTCTATTACTCTGTAATCGGGCTTCAACTTGCAGAAAATAAAAATGTTATCCTCGATTCGAGAAAATTTTCTTCTCTCTTGCTGGCGAGAATATCTTCCTTTTACATGTTCCCTTTTCACCAATTATCCCCTCGTCACTGGTAACAGTTAATACTTTATAATCATCTTCCAAAAGTTGCTTAAAAATTCAATGACGTTCACTTCGTCATCGACTATAAAATATCCGGCAATATTTCCAATTGCGCCATTTCCCCTGTCTGAAAGGTATATTTCAGTCATTATTGAAATAAATGAAATAAATTCAAGTAATACTTCATTTTTAAGATAAATTTTTTTCTATGCCTGCGAGGAAACAATCCACAAAAGTTTTGCTTCACTGTTATCTACGTTCACTATTTTATGTGATTTTACACCCTTGAAATAGATGCTGTCTCCCTTTTCCATAATAAACTTTTCCGGACCGCGAAGGAGTTCTACTTTACCCTTGAGAACGAAACCAAACTCTTCACCGTCAAGAGAATCTGACTGCTTCTCTATCTTCCCTCCTACTTCGAGAATGAGAAGGGATGGTTCCATTCTTATATCCAGGAAACCCGAAGCCAATACTTCATTCCTTGATTTTAATTTGTTGTTAACCGATTTTTTCTTCTTACCTTTCTTAACAAATACGAAATCTCTGCTCCTTTCTTCTTCGAAGAGGCGGCTAACCTTTGTATTTAATGCAGAAGCGATTTCTCTTAAGGACTTGACAGAAGGTGAAGTGACATTTCTCTCTACCTGGGAAAGGAAACTGCTAGTCAGACCCGTTCGCTTAGCCAATTCTTCCAGAGTCATTTTGTGGCGCCGTCTTAAATCTCTTAACCGAAAACCTAAATCCATCTCTATTCTCTCCTCCTTGTTACAGCAAAAAAATCAAACTTCACAAATCATCCACCAACATTGTATCCTTGGCTTTGGTCAGAAGGCAGGAAAAAATGTTTTTTATTTATATCAAATCTTAAAAGAAAAGTCAATAAATAATTTTAACGACCCTCTATCCTTTTTCTTATTTTCTCAGCCAGGTCCTCTCCGCCTACAAGAACTTTTGCCACTATTCCTCCTTTCCTATCTTTCCTAATAGGTATTATCTTTACCGACCTTGAGCTGAGCATATCTGATAGAAATCTCTTTGCCTCCTCATATTCTGGCTCTCCTTCCTGAGGTGATTCTGCCTCATAAATTTTCACCTTTCCCCAGCGGGAAGACCAGAAAGTACTTCCATCAATTACCACAAAAGTCTCCTTCTCTTCCTCCATTATCCTGCCTCTCAACCTGAAAGCAGGAATGAGGAGAAAGAGTAAAATCAAAAGAATTATTACGGCAAATAGAGGAATCTGCATCCAATTTCCTGGGAGAAATAGATAGGAACCTTACTGGTCGCTCCCTTTCACCTTTTTTCCTCGATTCTTCCTCTCATCATATCAGTTTTCTTAGTGCTCTCTACCTGACGGTTAATAAAAGCCCATATCAATAAAAATGCAATTATAGTTCCCAAAACGGAAATACCAAAGAAAAACAGATTCAATTTCTTCTGTTTCTTCTTCCTCATCTCCTGTTCCAGCCACTCCTCTTCAGTCAATGGTCTTTCGGGCTTCATCTCTTTTTCTTTAAACTCGTAATTACAGAACCGGCAGATTTTCGCTCCAGCTTTGACAAACTCTGCACATTGTGGGCACTTTTTCGATTTCTCAAAAACCCTCCACTCCGGAGAAAGTAGTGCCCCCACAATAAAGGCGATAAGTGGACTGGCAAAAAGACTCAGCAAAAAGCCGAGGATACTATTTAGCCCCTTCTGTTTATAATAATAACCAATCAGAACTGCCAAGCCAACCCAGACAACAAACCACATAGTTTCCCTCCAGAATCATACTTTTCTAACCGGAATTAAGATGATTTATCAATTCACCATTCTACTATTATTTTATGTCGCAGTTTCTTTTTTTCCGCCCTTAACCGCTTCTTTTTGAGGATTCGCTCTTTTGCTGAAGCTGATATTTTGGTGGGAATTCTTGGTTTCTTTTTCCTTTTTAATCGCTCCAATCTTTCTTTGATTCTTTTCAGAGCAAGCTGTAGATTTCTCGCCTGGGAACGAGACTCAGTGGCAATTGCTGTTATCCCTGTGGGAATATGGCGGATTCGAACCGCTGTTTCCTTCTTATTCTTCCTTTGACCGCCTGGTCCCCTGCTCCTATAATATTCTATCCTGATGTCTCGAATTTTATGTCTCATACCTGTTCCTACAGTGAATTGTAGCCCACCATTCCTCTACTCACCTATAACCTTGATTAGAACCCTTTTTCTTCTTCGCCCATCAAATTCACCATAAAAAATCTGTTCCCATGGTCCAAAATCCAATTTCCCCTTGGTTATGGCAACTACTACTTCCCTGCCCATAATAGTCCGTTTCAAATGAGCATCTCCGTTATCTTCTCCGGCTAAATTGTGTCTATACTTTTCTTTTCCATAGGGAGCAAATTTTTCCAGCCATTCACTGAAATCCTGATGTAAACCATCTTCATCGTCATGA
>WJOT01000018.1 GCA_009619095.1 Clostridia bacterium | reverse complement strand
TGGGGCTGGAGCGAATTGCTATGCACATCCAGAAAAAGGATAGCATCTTCGATATTGAGTGGTCGGGAGGAGTAACTTATGGCGATATCCACTTACAGGATGAGAAGGAATTCTCAAAATACGGCTTTGATGCGCTGGATATAGAAACTCAATTTAAGCTCTTTGCCATATACGAGAGTGAATGTAAAAAATTATTAGATAAGAAACTGGTGATGCCTGCTTATGATTACGTGTTAAAATGTTCCCATACTTTTAATCTTCTGGACGCCTGTGGTGCAATCAGTGTTAGCGAGCGCACTGGGTACATTGGAAGAATTAGAAATTTATCCCGGAGAGTAGCCAAATTGTATTTAGGAGAAAAAAGTGGTCGATGACCTGTTTAGATAAGGACATATCACATTTTTAAGAATGTTGAAACACGGAGGATAAACCAGCCAATCGCCCACAATTTCAAAACTAAAGAATATAAAAAGACTACCCTACAATATTTTATAAAAGAAGGTAATTCTCATGGGGAATTTAAAATCTAAAGAGAAAATCTCTCCTGGGATTATCGCCGCTGATAGGCGGGATTCCTTAAAAAGAGGAATTTCACGAAAGATTGGCTTTGTTGACAAGAGAGTTACTCCCGACAGAAGAATCTCTAAACGGTCTATTATTGCTTTCCCTGTCGAAATAGAAGTTCTTTCCCTGCTTCGTAAAACTATATCAAAAATAAAAGGGGAAACCCACAATATAAGTGGTAAAGGCTTATCAGTTGCTTCAAAAAAACCTTTTCCATGTGGTGTAGTTGCCAATATTTACCTGAGTTTATCTTCTCATTCACCCCCAATAAGAGCAAAAGTGCTGGTAATTTGGACGGGTTTTTCACCTAAAGAGAATAAATTTTTATCTGGTCTATACTTTTTAGGATTATCTGATGATTGTCCTTCAATTATATCTGACTCTCGGTCGATGCGGAAAGGAGAGAAGCGCGGCTTAAGAATTAGGCAAGCCCGGTCCAGAGATATAAAGGAAATTCTTCGGATAGAAAAGGGAGCGTGGCCAAAGGAATTACGAGCCACAAAGGAAATGTTTCATTCCAGGTTAAAGACCTTTCCGGAAGGATTCTTATGTGCAGTGGTGAACGGGGAGATACAAGGATTTGTAGTTACGGAAATCTTGGACTATGACATCCAATGTTCTTCTCTCTCTTGGCAACAGGCTACGGACCACGGCTACATCAGGAAAACACACAATCCAAATGGGGATACGCTATACGGTGTAAGTCTAAGCGTGTCTGCTCGTGCGCAAAGGAGGGTAGCTGTAGCCCTTCTTGAAGCAACAGGAAAATTGGTTATCAAATATGGGCTCAAACAAGGAGTATTTGGCAGTAGGATTCCTAGGTATCATAGATATGCTGCTAAAATGCCTGTTGAGGAATATATTAAAGCGAAGACAAGAACAGGGAGGCTTTTAGACCCAGAACTCGGGATATACCAGAGTGTAGGACTAAGGCCTGTAAGAATTATTCCAGGGTATATAAGGGATCCGGAAAGCCTGGATTACGGAATTCTTGCGGTCTGGGAGAACCCTTTTTTGGACTTAACAGAGCTCTTCCCCTTTTGGGCTCAGTTAATATCATCTTCCTTTAAAGTAATCAGGAGATACAAATAGTGGATGATCGGATATTAGAAAGTGCTAATAAATTTAATTTGACTTTTTCATATGTCGATAGAATTTACGATAGTACCGAGAGGAAACCAATTCATAGATGGGTATTACTTTTTCCAGGCTCTGGCTGTTCGTGGGCAAAGAGCGAACACGGTGGGTGCTATATGTGTGGCTTTAAATCTAAGATTGATGAAATTACTAAAGATATAAGAATCTCTCCGAGAGAGTTAATCGAGATCTACAAAGCTGCAAGGTCTATGGCCGCGGGAGAAACACCTGAGAACTTGACTATTTATAATGGTGGTAGCTTTCTAAACAATGATGAGATTCCTTTAGAAATACAGTTGGAGATTTGTGAAGATGTAAGTAGTATACCAAGCATTAAAGTACTTTTTGTAGAATCTAGGCCAGAGTTTGTCACCGAGGAGAAAATTAGTTTATTAGTTTCAAAATTAGGAAGCAAAAAACTTAAAGTTGGTCTCGGACTGGAATGTGTAAGTGATGATATAAGAGAAAAGTGTGTAAATAAGGGTCTATCAAGAAAAGATTTTGAAAAAGCTGTAATGCTTCTGAGGAATAATGGAGTAAGAGTCTTAACTTATGTATTTATTAAACCCCTCTACATTACTGAACGAGAAGCAATTTCGGAAGCTATCCGAACTACCAACTACGCTTTTCAAGTCGGGTCGAATGAGGTTACCTTAGAAGCAGCTTTGGTGCAGAAAGAAACCAAGATGGAAGAAGTTTATAGGAAAGGTAATTTTCGCCCCCCTTGGCTTTGGAGTGTTATTGAAGTTCTAAAAGCAACATACCAACTAGGTACGGTCAATGTTGGAGATTTTACAGATGAACCACCCCCTATTGCCATCCCTTACAATTGTGAAAAATGTTCCTCAAAGATAGCAAGTTTGTTTAATAAATACAAAGAAAGTCATGAGATAGACGTTTTTGACAACATCGGCTGTGACTGTAAGAGTATTTGGAGAGAAAGCTTAGACAAAAAGTGAGGAGAAATGATAGACGCCGTTCTTGTTCTCTTTGTAATAACATCACTTTTAGCTCTTGGTGGATTAGCTTACTTCAGTAATCCTCGTGGCAAGGTAAATAGGCTTTTCGCTAGCATGGTGTTGTGGGCAGCTATTTGGGCAGCCTCCAACTTTTTGGAAAGTGAAGTCAGGAATCCCACGGTTGCTTCCTTCTTGCTAAGGCTGGATTTTGCCTCTGCGGCACTTCTTGCCTATTTCTTTCTTC
This sequence comes from Clostridia bacterium, assembly GCA_009619095.1. Lineage (GTDB taxonomy): Bacteria > UBA6262 > WVXT01 > WVXT01 > WVXT01 > WVXT01. Next base: position 924 of record WJOT01000018.1, on the reverse strand, counting down.
TTTTTTGCGTAAACTTTCCGAGTCCTTCTCTTCGTTGGAAGACCAAGGAATACATCGTTTTTATTCCAATTACAGCTTTGGCTCTTCTCTCTTTTTCTTCTCTTATTGTTAGAGATATTGGGGCTTATAGAGGTGGATTGCAATTACAGTTTGGAAGGGGTTACTTATTTTGGATATATGCTTTGTGTCTTTTTGGGTATATGGCAGTAGGATGCACTAACCTAGTCATAAAATGGAAGAAATTCTCGGGCATTCCCAAAGTTCAAGTCTCCTATGTGTTGTTAGGGCTTTCACTCTCAGCCTTTCCCGCTTTATTTATAAATTTGATCTTAAGTCAAATAATTGATCTTTCACTAACAATATCCAGACTGGGCATCTATGGAATTCTTTTCTTTGGAGGGTTGACAACATATGCCATTGTCACCTATCGTTTAATGGACATCAATGTGGCCATTACCAGGGGAACTGTATTTGCTGTGGTATATACTTTTGTTCTCGGCATTCCTGTGGCAGTGGGATTCTGGGGTAGAACTTACCTTTCGGGCAGGATAGGAGTGAACTGGTGGCTTGTTCCTGTTGGCATGGCACTTGTTCAAAGAGCGTCAGAGATACCAGGAGAATCTAATTGCGCTGGCAAAACAGATGACTTTAACCAAGGATTTGAGGAGTCTTCTGGTTTTGATTATTCGCAATGTCACAAAGGAAATCGGAATTAGTCACGCTCGTATTTATTTATTAGATAATAAAGCCAATGAATATGTGCGGGAAGTCCACTATGGTAAGGAGAGGAGAAGACAGTTTGGAGATTCTCTACCTAATGAGGCTCCTTTAGTTCAGATGTTATATAGAAGTAGGGATATAGGGCCTCTTTTGAAAGAGGAAGTTATCAGCCATTTTGAGACCAGAGAGCCTAAACACCTGAAA
>WJOT01000087.1 GCA_009619095.1 Clostridia bacterium | reverse complement strand
ACGGAGTCCTTTCCAAAAAGCTCCGCCTGCTCGGCATATTACGCCTTGCAGACTCCGCTTTCCCACCCTTGACCGCCTTTGCCACTTTCAGCGGCTTTCGGCGATCTAGCTTGCCCTAAGAAAAATTGCGGCTTTTTCAGAGCCATCCGGCTTATCAAAGCAATTATGCCGGATTATTCCGCTTTGGCGGTATGCGATTTAAATTCAATTCACATCTGCCGCAGGCGGGGGTACGGCAGATGCAAGAACAAAAGCTTTTTTTATTTCAATTCGGCTCTTCTTGTGAAAAAATTCTTATTCTTCTGGAGGTGGAGGAAACTTTTACTAAGCGCGTTCTTGATTGTTTATAAATTTTAGTGTAAGATTATATAAAAGAGTGTGTCCATTTAATAATAAATGTTAGGCACACACTCAAATCCATTTTATTTAGGAGGATGATATGTCAACGAAGACGGTTAGTGAAGAGGCAGCTCATACAGTATCTCCTCGCCAGTGGATCAGATTAGTTGTGGTGTATTTCCTAATCCCGCTGATTTTATTTATATGCGGTGGGGACCTCGGCTGGTGGCAGGCGTGGCTATATTCCATACTGATTTTGGCCGCTAGTATTGGTGGGCGCATGTGGGCGGAACAACGACATCCCGGATTAACAGCCGAAAGACAAAATATTAAAACTATACAAAACGCAAAGGCTTGGGATAAAGTGCTTGCTCCACTGATGGCGGTGAGTGTCGTGTTCCCTATGGTCATTGTGGCAGGGTTGGACCATCGCTTCAACTGGTCCCCCGAATTTCCGCTATGGCTCAGCATAGTGGGATTCATTTTTATCGCGTTCGGTTATGCCTTCGGTGCATGGGCCTTTGCAGAGAACCGGTTCTTTTCCAGTGTGGTACGTATTCAGACAGATCGAGGGCATTTGGTGTGTGATACTGGTCCGTACCGGTTTGTACGACATCCAGGTTATGCCGGAAGTATGCTTCCACTGTTCGGTATTGTTCTTGCTCTGGGTTCGGTATGGACTCTGATACCTGCGGCAGTAGCAACAATCATCGGGGTGATTAGAACCGCACTTGAAGACCAGACTTTACAGGAAGAGTTGCCGGGTTATCGAGATTATGCACAACGCGTGCGCTATCGGTTGATTCCTGGGATATACTGAGAGACCTAGTGGTAGGTGTCCCAAATCAGAGATTGAGGTCCAACCGAGAGAGTTGCGCACTGCCTAACAAGTGCATAAACGCGGACTTTTTTCGCGCCGCTTCGTTCACTACGCTTTCTGCACAGCACTAAAAAAGCTGGTTATGCCAGCGTTAGTGAGACCGATGAAGGACAATTTCTTTTCAAAACATTCAGTACGCTCAAAAGCGATATTTTCTACTGGCGATGACAGAAGAAGCCGAACAGGGTATTGGGTTTATTGCAGAAGCCGCAGACCCGCTGAAAGTGGCAAAGGCGGTCAAGGGTGGGAAAGCGGAGTCTGCAAGGCGTAATATGCCGAGCAGGCGGAGCTTTTTGGAAAGGACTCCGTCGGAGGCGGAAAATGTCGCCAAGACGGAGGGGTTGGGTTTTTCGGGAAGGGCTCCGGGTTGGGTTATATTAGCGAAGCGAGGGCCGAAGGCCCGAGCGCAGCTCGGTAGTTAGTTATTTTATTGTATGGCCCCGAAAGAAAATTCTTCCATTTCCTCATTTTTAAGATTTTATCATTTCCGTCAGAAAAAAGAGCTTCATATTTTGCGTTTAAGGGATTTTTTTTAATTGGGTAATGGTTTAATATTTAATTTTTTGAAATTGAACTCGTCGGAAATTGATTTTTATCTTTTCCCGCCCAGCCACCCCTAAAGGTGAAATTTTTGATTTATTTTTGATTACCATTTTCTTTTTTAAGTAGTGTAATTTTAGTTAAAAAATAGGAGTTGGTGTTTCTATAAAGTAGGTTCGGACTTTGTCTAATAAGCTACAGCTTTTCTATCAGGAGGAAACTTCCATCTTATCCGTATCGAAGCCCATCCCGTCCTTTGCTACTACTACCTTAACTCCCGTAGAATCCTCGATGCTCTTAGCCTGCTTCCAGGGATTAGCTCTCAGGAGAGTCATTCCAAAATGGGTGAGGATAGCCACCTTGGGCTTACATTCCATAACAATCCTTTTAACATCTTCTATACAGAGATGGTCTAGATCGCTAGGTTGAAGCCTTACCACATTGACAATTAGAAGGTCGCTCTTATAGTGAGCGGTTAGCTGGGGAAAGAAGCGAGTATCGGAGAGATAAGAGATTTCACATTTAGAAGTATGAAAATTGAACCCGTAAGTTTCTGCATTGCCATGAATATGTTTTACCGGAGGTTCAAAGGATATGTTGCCTATCCTGTACTTTTTTCCAACTTTAAGTATCTCTACTTTCTCCAGATAATTTCTAACATATTTGAATATAACAGGGTCCTTTTGGAAAGCGTCTCCAGGAGCAAATACAACTCCCTTTTTGGCAAAACCTCCTTCTGTCATTGCCTCTATCATAACATTTATGTCTGCTGAATGGTCGAGATGTCTGTGGGAAAGAATAATCCCTTCCAGACTCTTTGGCTTAAGACCTTTCTCTAAAGACCTGATGAGAGCACCCGGGCCAGGGTCTAAGAGAAATTCCGTTCCATCAATAGAGAACCATATCCCGCCAGAAGCTCTAATCTGTTTAAACACTACAACCCTTGCCCCGCCTGTTCCCAAGAATATTATCCGATTAGGCTTGCTTTCTTTTTTCTTCAAATCTCTTCCCTAAAAATACCTGACCGAGAAAGTGTCAAATTCTCCGTTATATTCTTCCCATTCAACCTGAACGTCTTTAACTTCTGCCTCATCAGGACCTCGATGGCACCACTGGATAATTCTTTCCACAGCCTGTTTATCCCCTTCAAAAACAGCTTCCACCCGACCATCCGGGCAATTCTTCACCCAACCCTTCACTCCCCAGCTCATCGCTCTCTCACGAGTATAGCTACGGAAGAAGACTCCCTGAACAAACCCCTCTATCCACACATGGGCTCTAACCTTGGACAAAAGTATTCGCCTCTCCAATCATGCGTACCAGGTCCCGACAAGTCGGGACACTCCAGAGATCTAAGCACACATTCGTCACATTTAAGTTAGATTATATCAACTACTTTCCAGCCGAGCTTCTTCAGGCTCTGGCCAATATGTCTCCTGTGGCACCCAGCAGGCAACCTCTCACAGCACATTATTACAGTAGAGTTTTTCTTTGCTAATTTCTCGAGGGACTTAAGAGCCTGTTTATACTTTTTCGTCTTAACGTAGGCTTCATAGCCACCCTTACGAAACCCACCCAGGTCCTTTCCCATATAGACATATTCAATTTCTGAGGAGAAAAGAAGCGTATCCAGGTTCTCCCTTTTGAAACGTTCATATTTACTGGTGGGGAACCTCCTCACATCAACTAAAGTCTTTACTCCCCAGTCCTTTAAAGTCTTAAGGAAATCATCCTGAGATCTGGCGGCTGAGCCTATAGTATAGATAATTTTTTTCTTTATCTTTTTCACCATATCAAGTAGCAATACCTTGCCCGAAAAGCCAACTTGTCCTCCTGGAGTAGAGAACAAGAAAATTGTTGAAGAGAATAGTTTGTGAGGCGAAGATTTATTTCATCTCCTCTGTTTTCTTCTTCTGAAGTAGCTCTTCTCTCCTCTGGAGAAGATGTTGAGCATACTTTGAAGAAGTCCCTTTCATAGTAGCCTCAACGGATTTCAGTTTCTCTTCTACCTCATCCAAGGTAAGTTTCTTTATCTTCTTACTCTTCTTAGCCTCAGGAGGGGTCTCTTCTTTCTTCTCCTCAGCTGCTTTAGCTTTTTCTGGCGGGACTTCCTTCTTTTCCTCGGCTTCTTTTTTAGCCTCTTCTGGTGGTGCTTCTTTTTTCTCAGCTGCTTTTTTAGTCTCTTCTGGCGGTGCTTTCTTCTTCTCTTCAGCTGCTTTAGCTTTTTCTGGCGGGACTTCCTTCTTTTCCTCGGCTTCTTTTTTAGCCTCATCTGACGGGGCTTCTTTCTTTTCCTCGACTGCTTCTTTAGCCTCCTCTGGCGGAGTTTCTTTCTTTTCCTCGGCTGCTTCTTTAGCTTCCTCTGGCGGAGCCTCTTTCTTCTCCTCCGTTGCTTCTTTAGCCTCCTCTGGAGGTGCTTCCTTCTTTTCCTCGGCTGCTTCTTTAGCTTCCTCTGCCGGGACTTCCTTCTTCTCCTCCGTTTCTTTTTTAGACTCCTCTGGCGGGACTTCTTTCTTTTCCTCAGCCATTCTACCAACCCCCTTTCTTTTTTAAACTGACGCAGAGCTTCGCTCTGCTACTAAAATCTGCACGATTTGAAATCGTGCCTACAAAAATTCATGAGAAAATGACTCTGCCCCCTTTTTTCTTGAGGATACCAAATAATTACCAAAATTTCAAGAACCATCATCTTGACTTAAGAGAGGTACTCATATATAATGGAAAATTAGAAGGAGAAAGCGGATGGCAATCAAGACATTTATTGGTACAAGTGGATATAGCTATCCCCATTGGTCAGATGGTGTCTTTTATCCCCAAGGTCTTCCACAAAGGAAATGGCTGGAACACTACATGAGTTTCTTCAATACAGTAGAGCTAAATGTCTCTTTCTACAGGTTACCCAAGAAGTCCATTTTTGAAGGATGGCGAAAGAGAACTCCCCAGAACTTCACATTCGTAGTTAAAGGGAGCCGTTTCATCACTCATGTCAAGAAGTTAAAAGACTGTGAAGAGCCTCTGAAGTTATTTTTCAATAATGTTGAAGGCTTAAAGGAAAAACTGGGAGCGGTGTTATGGCAATTACCCCCCAACCTGCATGCTAACAGGGAAAAACTGGAGGCATTCTGTAAAATTATCCACCGCCTCAGAGTTTCCAGGTCGACCCGCCACTGTTTCGAGTTCCGACACTCAAGCTGGTTCTGTAAACAGATATACAATATATTAAGGAAGTATGGCTTCTCATTGTGTATCGCCCATTCTAAGAGCTGGCCTTGTGAAGAACTTGCCACTTCTGATTTTATCTATCTCCGGTTTCATGGAGGAGAGATTCTTTATGGTTCCAACTATTCGGAGAAAGAACTTAAAAAGTGGGCTTCCAAGGCTAAACATTGGATGGAAAAAAGAAAGGATATATACGCCTACTTTAATAATGACGCTTATGGATTTGCTATAAAGAACGCTTTAAGATTTAAGGAATTGCTGGAAAAGTAAACAGACCTTTTCTAACATTCGAGGAACAAAGTCAAAAATTTGAAAAAAATTTAACTATTTTGTTGACAAATTTTTATTAAGATGTTAAAATAACAAAAATTAAAATTTGGGGTAGACCTGACCCCGTTAGAAATATTTCCTCCACAAAGGGGGAGAGGAAAATTTCTAACGGGGTTTACTAACTAGATTAGAAGAACTCCTTAGTAAGTTACTACCAACTTAAAAGGGAGAGAATGAAGAAGAAAGCGAGGCGATATTATAGTAAGTGTGAGCAATTTGACTATGCAGGAACTCACCTTCTCTTAGAACTGTGGGGAGCTACGAATATTACCTCCTTAGCGAAAGTTAGGAAGGCTTTGATTGATTCGATTGCTGCCTGCGGAGCTACCCTCCTGGAAATAAGACTGCACCGTTTTTCTCCCAGCCAAGGAATATCGGGCGTAGCAATTATTAAAGAATCCCACCTTTCCATACACACCTGGCCTGAGTTTGGATATGCGGCAATAGATATTTTTGTCTGCGGAGAAGTTAATCCATACAAAGCTATTCCTGTATTAAAGAAGGCATTCAAGCCTAAAAAGACGCAGTTACTCGAACTTAAGAGGGGAATTCTGGAATGAAGGAAACGTGGTTTTATGAATCTATTTTCCCTTCGGTGAGATTGGGACTTAAAATTAAAGAAACCCTTGTTTCCAATAAGAGTCCATATCAGAAGATTAATATTTTAGATACTTATGAGTTCGGAAAAGTATTAGTTTTAGACGGGGTTGTCCAGACCACGGAGCGGGATGAATTTATCTACCACGAGATGCTCACTCACTTACCCATGCTTTCCCATCCTCATCCGGAAAGAGTTTTAATTATCGGAGGCGGGGACGGAGGAATCTTAAGAGAAGTCCTCAAATATCCGGTTAAGGAAGTATTTTTAGTCGAAATAGACGAGAAAGTAATTGAATTTTCCAAAACCTATCTTTCAGTTATTTGTAGAAATTCTTTTAACGACAGGCGGGCAAACATAATAATTGACGACGGAGTAAACTTCGTCAAGGAAGGGAAAGGAAAATTCGATGTGGTAATAGTAGATTCTTCAGACCCTATTGGTCCAGCAAAAGTACTTTTCTCATCAAAATTCTACGGGGATACGTTTAATACGCTTTCCCATAATAACGGAATATTTGCTCAGCAGACAGGCTCACCTTTTCTTCAGAGAGAAGAACTTCCTTATGTACATAAAAGACTGAAGAAGATATTTCCTTTTGTGGCTACCTTTTTGACCGCTGTTCCTACTTATGTGGGAGGACTGTTCAGTTTCATCCTCGCTTCTAAGGGAATCGATCCTTTGAAAATTCGCCTCTGGGAAATAGAAAAAAGGTATAGAAAATTAAAATTGAAAACCAGATACTATAATCCGAAAATTCATCTGGCTTCGTTTGCTCTGCCCACTCATATAAGGAAGACTGTGGAGGCTAAAAGAAATGGCTAAAGGAAAAATTTACGGCACAGAACTTATACTCGACCTCTACGGTTGTAACCAGAAAACAATTCGCTCCCGTAAGAAATTGAGTGAATTCGTCAATAATCTGTGCGCTTTAATAAAGATGAAAAAATACGGCAAACCTTCTATACCCTACTTTGGACTGAAGAATCCCCACACTGCGGGCTATTCTCTTGTGCAATTAATTGAGACCAGTTCAATTACCGCCCACTTCTCGGAGCTGTGGAATTCTGTTTACATCAACATTTTCTCCTGCAAGCAATTCGATATAGAGAAGGCGGCAAATTTCACCAAAAAATTCTTTGGCGCAAAGAGAATGAAAAAAAGAGTGATTTTGAGAAAATGACAACTAATCAAGGTCGAATATTTTTCCCGGATTCAAAATATTTCCCGGATCGAAAATTTTCTTTATTTCCTTCATAATGTCAATATGAGCCTTCCCCAGGGCCAGAGATAGATACTCCTTCTTCACTATACCTATCCCATGTTCTCCGGAAATGGTCCCTCCTCTATTTATACCATCCAGGTGGATTTCTTTTCGTATCTGGTGATACTGCTCCTCCCAGCCTTCTTTTGCCTCTTCTATTTTCCCTTCCTTAAACTTAACTTTCATAATATGAGTATGCACGTTTCCGTCTCCCGCATGACCGTATGTGGGCAACCAGACACCATATTTATCGGCAATCTCATGTACCCTCTCCACGTGACTGGCAATCTCTGCTCGCGGAACAGTAATGTCCAGTATCTCGATTGTGTAAGGTTTTATAGCTTCATAGATTTGGCTTCTTATATTCAATATATTATCCTGTCTCTCTTTAGTATCGGCGACAAAGACATCCAGCGCATTATTAGCAGAACATAGCTCTCCCACAGATTCACAAAGTCCCATTACCTCCTCTTCGCTGGAGCCGTCTATTATTATCATAAGATATGCTCCTCCTTCTCGAGAAGGCCATTTCTTCTGGAGATACTCCTCAGTAACAAGGATGGGTTCTTTCTCTATAAATTCTATGGCCATAGGAATTGTCTTACTCTTTATTATCATGGGAACTGTGTTTATGGCATCACGAACACTATTGAAAGGGACAACCAGTGTATACATAGCTTTTGGTGGGGGGAGGAGAGAAATTGTGGCTTGGGTAACAATTCCCAGAGTGCCTTCAGAGCCTATCAAAAGATTCAGGAGACTATAGCCAGTGCTATCTTTCATAATCTTTCCCCCGATATCTATTATCTCTCCTGCAGGAAGAACTACTTCCAGCCCTTTCACAAAGTTCCTTATTACTCCATATTTAACTGCTCTGGAACCACCTGCGTTAGTGGCTATAACTCCTCCTATATTTGCACTCTCTTCGCCAGGATGGGGAGGGAAAAAGAGTCCCGCCTCTTCTACCTTTTTATAGAACTCCATTAATGGGACTCCTGCCTCGACCACTGCCATAAGATTTTCTGTATCTACTTCTAAAACCTTATTCATATTTTCCAGAGAAAGAACCAGACCGCCATGCAGGGGAACACAGCTACCCACAAGCCCGGTGGCACCTCCCCGGGGAGTAACCGGAAACTTCTCCTTATTGGCAAGTTTAAGAATTTCGGAAATCTCCTCCCTGTTTTTCGGTTTTACCACCACCTCAGGAAGTTTTCTTATCGACTCCAGGGAAAACTCGTCATGGCTGTAGTCCGCCATTTTCTCCTGTTCACAAATCAGGTTCTCTCCACCAACGATATCTCTGAGCTTCTGTAGAGTACTCTCTTCTATCCGCTTATATACCATTCTTTTCTCTCCTTCCTCTGGAGTTTATAAAACCGCCCTTTCGGGTGGACTCCAATAATTGGAGTAGCACCGCTTGCGGTGCGTTGACGCGAAACAAGTTTCGCTACTCCAAAACCCTGGAGTCCTTGCGAAAGCAAGAAATATATCCTCCCTTTCGGGCGGACTCCACTTTTTGGGTAAAGATTGTTGGAAATTATAATGCTTGCGGTATGAACTCCCTTTAAGTTCACTTCTCGGAAGGCATGAAGAAGATAGCAGAACCTGTAGCCAACAACTTCTCGTTCCCATCTTTGACTTCGATCCTGCTGAAAAAGAAATTCCTTTTTTCCCTGAAAATTCTTGCCTCAGCGAACATTTCTCCATCCTCAATAGAAGCTTTAAATTCCATATCAAGTTTAGCTGTGAAAAATGTCCTCTCACCCCATTTCGAGACTATTGCCACAGCTGTGGCAGTATCTGCTAAAGAACATATCACTCCTCCATGAATAAAACCATGGGGATTAGTCAATTCCTTCCTGTAGGGCATGGTTATTTTCGCAAAGCCATCTTTTGCTTCTAAAACCTCCATCTTAAGCAACTTTCCAAAAGGCGCTTTAATTATAATTTCCATCTTTTCTCCTGGAGACATTAAAAATTGAATTTCTACTATATTCCCAGTTCAGACAATGTTCGAATGAAATTGAGAATATTGTCTTTCCCTATTATACCCACCAATTCGCCGTTCTGGACAACGGGAAGTTGACTGATATCTTCTCGAGTCATTGTCTCAAATATAGAAAATAGAGGGTCACTGGGTTTAACTGCCTTTGTCTTATCTAAGGGAATCATCACTTCCTCAACAGTGGTACTACTCCAGGCATGGTGAGGGACCTCTTTTATCTGATGTACTGTTACCAGACCCACCACTCGACCGCTCTCAATTACAGGCAGACAGCGATAGCCCCCCCGAATAATATGTTCATGGATAAGCTGTTCCAGCGTGATATCGCCTGACACTCCATAACATTCTTTAACCATTACTTCCTCCACAGTTACCCCACGCATCGTATCTTTCAGAGCAACCCATCGGTAACTCTTCTCAGCAGCATTATTGAGGAACCATCCGATAAATACAAACCAGAGCCCGTTAAAAAATCTCCCTGTAAAGAACATAAACATACCGAAGAAAATCAATAGAAAGGCTACAAATTGACCTGCTCCTGAAGCAACTCGAGTCGCTTTTCTGAAGTTACCGGTTATTTTCCAGACAACTGCTCTCAAAATACGGCCACCATCGAGAGGGAAACCGGGAACCAAATTGAAGATAGCCAGTATGAGATTTATCCTGCTTAACCAATATGCTAAGGCGGCGACAGGTTGGAAGGAATCCCTCATTACAAAGAAAACGAATCTAAAGAGAATGGCAATTACAATACTTATGAGAGGTCCAGCAAAGGCCATAAGAAATTCTTTTTCCGGTTTTTCAGGTTCACTTACGATTTGAGCAACTCCACCGAAGATAAACAGTGTGATATCTCGCACAGGAATCCCATGAGCCTTAGAAACTAAACTGTGGGACAATTCGTGGGCCAATACACAGGCGAAAAATATCAAACAGGTGGATAAGGCGACAAGCCAATAGGTAAGGGACTGCCAACCCGGATAGGAATGGGGAAAATAGTGACCTCCCAACGACCAGGTAATTAATAAAAAGATAATGAACCAGCTGTAATCTATCTTTATCTGGATATCAAAAATTTTTCCCAAATTTATATTATTTCTCATCCTCTGTTTCCTCTTAATGTACTCCTTGTCTATCTACCTGAAAAAGAAACGTACTCCAATAGCGCCTTCCATTTCAAAATCAGTCTTCTTAATCACCTTGAGGACAGGAACCACTTCTACGAAAATATCGAAAGGCGCCTCAGAAAAGAGATACTCCAGCCCCAGTGGAAACCTCACTCCTGCTTCCACTTCATCTCCAAAATTGAACCGAAACCCTAAACCATAATAGAAGGGAAAACTACCTTCCTCGACCTTAATAAGGTTAAAATTGTGCCAGAGATAATCCCCATGAATCTGAAGTCGTCCCTTCCTGCTGAAAGACCAGGCAGCCGCAGCATCGAAAGCAGTGCTTTTGCTGAGCCAGAGTTTTGCGCTAATTCCTGTAGGAGAACCGAGAATAATCCCCAGGCCAAAATCGTTCTTCTCATAAGTAAGTCCTTTACTGGGAAGACTCAAAAAAATCAACACCAATACTAAAATTGAAATTGCTTTTCTCATTCAGCGCCCCCGACCACGTCCACTACCTTTTCCACGCCCTTTCTCTGGTCGGTACTCTTTACCTGGTTTTTTCTCTTTATATTTAGGTCGTGGTGTGCCGATTTCCTTAGCTCGCTTGCGACTTTCTTTCCAAGAACGACGAAGAGTTCGCCTCTCTTGGCGTGTAAGTTCGCGTTTAATACGACGCCGCTCTCTTTTCACTTCTTTTCTTACCTTCCTCAATTTTACCCCGCACTCATCGGCTATCTGTCCCCAGCCTTTGCCAGCACGCCTCATTGCTATGATTTCATTCTGTGACCTTTCCGTCATTTCAGAAAGGACAAACACGTGGCTGATTTCGCCATAACCCAGGCGTTGGGCCCTTAAGTCTGCCAGTGTCTCTGTATCCACTCCAAAGCGCTCAGAATATTTCTCAAGAATCTTACTTTCATTCTCAAGAATCCTCTCCCTATCCCGCAATCTCTCTTGCTCTCTGGCTTCTTCTTGGGTAGTCTCTTCCGTTGCTTCCTGACTCCTAACAGGATTTGCTCCTGCCACCAGAATAATACCTAAACAGACAATCCCTAAAACATTCCAAAAACTTTTCATTTTACTCATACCTCCTTTTTCCGTACTTACTCATCTTTAAATTTTTCTGAGCTTAATTCACCTCCAATTCCCCAGTTATGCTTGGGGACATCCCTGATTATCACTGTAACCGCTTCCTTAGGACATCCGGTAATTTCTACAAATAAATTGGTGATTCCTGCCACCAATTTTTTCTTCTCATCAACCTTGCGACCTTCCCATAAATCCACATTCACTAATGGCATCTTTTCCTCCTCAAAATTGGAAGTAGTTAGATTATATGTCTTATAAACCTGAGAGTCAACCACAAAAAAATCTATGAAAATAATTTATTTGCTATTAGTCCGGCAATAGGTGGGAAGAAAAATGTGCTCACTATACGAATGAGTGTAAATTTCCAGCCCATTATGCCCACTTCTATCGGCAACCGAGCAATTGCCCACAATGACCATCCAGTCAAAAAAGCTACCATAGTTCCTATACTGGCACCTGAACGCAAAAGCCCTGCGGCAATCGGTAAACTGACATAGGGACCACCTGGTGTCAAACCACCCGCTACTGTGCCGATGAGTATGCCCCGTATGCCAGATCCTTTACCTATCCATTTTGATAGAAATTCATGAGAAACAAGAGTCTGAATCATACCAGCCACTATAAATGCAAGAATTACTAAAGGAAGAATCTGGATGGTCATGTTCATTGCTGATTTCAATCCCAGAACATGTTCTCCTCCTCCTTTGTAATAACCGACAGAAACAAGAATAATCGCCAGAACACCCATTATAACCGTAGCAATTAACATTCCTTATACCTCCTCCAATTACGGGTAGAAGGGAGCGGGACATCCCCTTCTCTTGTTCGTATATGATTCTGACACAGGAACTGATGAAATGGGAAACCCAGATACAGGACATTTTAGGGTTTCCCTTTTACAACCTCATTTTTATCGGGTGGGAAAATATTCGGCAGGCACTGAAATTCACCAGCGTCTTTCCATTATTCATTGTCGAAGTTGTGTAAGCAACTTCTAAGCATAATCACTAAAGATTCAGCCTGTAGCGGGCACTAATTTATTTCATACTTTTCTCTTGGCTTCCACTTTCTTCTTAACAGCCGGCTTTTTCTCTTTCTTTTTTCTTTTACCCGCCATTGGTTTTGGATATTCGCCAGTCCAGCAATAAAGACACAGCCTCTCTTTAGGAAGGCCGATGGCCTTCACCATGTCGTCCACAGTTTGATATCTAAGCGTGGTAACTTCTAACTCGTTAGCAATCCATTCCACCATTTTCTTATATCCTTGAGAATTATGGTCTATATATTTTGACACATTGTTCACGTCTTGCCCCTCCATGCTGCGAATGGCCCTGCGGGCAGCGAGTTCATAGATGGAACGCGTGGAGAAATTAAACCTGCAGGGAAACATCAACGGAGGGCAGGCGGGCCTTATGTGAACCTCCCGGGCACCGTTATCCCATAGCTTCTTTATGGTGAAGTTCTTAAGCTGAGTCCCTCTGACTATAGAATCTTCGCATACTACAATCCTGTTACCTTCAATTATCTCTTTGATAGGAATGAGCTTCATCCTGGCTATCAAATCTCGAATCTCCTGCGAAGGAGGAGTATAACTTCTCCCATACCCGGGCGTATATTTCACCAGAGGTCGCCGGTAAGGCTTCCCCGACTCCATGGCATATCCCAGAGCATGTGCAGTTCCTGAATCGGGAACTCCAGAGACTACATCTACTTCTATATCCCCATCCCTTTTTGCCAGAAACCTTCCGCACCTTTCCCTTACTGTCTCCACATTTATCCCTTCATAGTCGGAAGCAGGAAAGCCGAGGTATATCCAGAGAAATGCACAGATTTGATTCATCTCTCCACCCGGCTTCCTTTGGAGCATGCCCTTCTCATTTATCAGAATTATCTCTCCAGGTTCGAGGTATTTTACCGTTTTGAACTCAATATTGGGGAAGGCACTACTCTCGGAAGTAACTGCCCAGGCATCCTCTCGCTTCCCCACTATCAGGGGCGTATACCCATACCTATCTCTGGCAGCATAGACTCCATCTCTATTCAATAGTAAAAGTGAGCAGGAACCATCTATGGCATCGAACATTTTCTCTATACCATCTATCAAATTGTTCCCCTGACTGATTAACTTGGCTACGAGCTCAGTTACATTAACCATGCCTCTACTCACTTCACTGAAAGTTATTCCTTTTTCCAAAAGCCCCTCTGCTAATTCTTCGATATTTTCTAAGATGCCATTAGTGACTATACAAAACGGACCAAACTTGGAGTTTAGATAAATAGGCTGTTCATCAAAAGCGCTAATAACGCCGATGCCCATGTTGCCCTTCATGCGCTGGAAATCTTGATAGAATTTTGACTTAAACTGATCCTGGCTTATGTTGTGTATCTGGCGTGTGAAATCCTCTCCCAGGACTGCCATACCTCCATC
>WJOT01000019.1 GCA_009619095.1 Clostridia bacterium | reverse complement strand
TACCAGAGGAGGTTCTGGAAGGGAAGGCAGCGAGGGTCTAATCACCTGTTTGCTATTTAAGCGGGTAAATTGTTGCAAATCCCCCTGCCTTAGAATTTCCAGCCCTCCCTCCATAAGAGCTTCCGTTTCCTCTATAGATGGACTAACAATGTCTTCTAACTTAATTTCAATCTGGTAAGGAGCCTTCTCCACTTTGACAGTATCTTTGGCTTCACCCTTTATCACCACTTCGGAAAGTCCTTCACTGCTCTCTTTTCCTCCTGGTGAAGTATCAGTATCTAACACTTCTTGAGTCGAAGCCGCTCCATAGCTTAGAAATATTAGCGATAAAGTGATTAAAATGAAACATAACGCAGACTGAAGTCTGTTACTCCCACGCTCTGATGAATCCCGCCCCTGAGAGCAGGGGCTGGATGAATCGGAGCTACTCTTTTTCTTAATCATTATACTCCTCCTTCAAGTGAAAAATAGAAAGTTAATATTCCCCATTCTTCTTTCCCGTAGATATCTCCTTTTAAAGAAGCAAACTTCCAATTCCTCAATGCCTCCATTACTAACTTATCTAAAACTGGATAGCCAGAAGTTCTCACCACATAAATATTATCCTTAACCTTTCCCTTAGAAAGGACTACAAAATGTACACTCACCCCTGCTTCAATTCCCTCCTTTTCTGCCCATTCAGGATAAGAGGGGAGCTCTCTATAGAGAACCGTTCGCCGGGAGAGTGGACCTCTAATCTCAAAAATGACTCTTCCTCTGTGCTCTTTTTTTGCAATTTTCTTATCCGCCCCCGAACGAGAACCGGAACCACCAGACCCACGCCCCTTTGCAGGAGCCCGCGAGAAGACCACACCTTTCCTGAATACCCTCTCCTTTTCTTTCTCTTTGAGGGAACTGCCCTTTGAGCCGGTTCCTGTTCCCATTGACTCTTCTACAGAACCAGCCTCTGAAGCCATTCCTGTTGAGGATTCTCCAGACGCCCCGATTCCAGCTCCGATTCCCTCGCCACCTCTTACTCCTCCAGAAACCGAACCTTCTGCACTTCCTTTATGTTCTTCTTCTCCTGTAAGAACTCCTCCAGAACTCAATCCCCCTCCATACTCTTCCAACCTTCTCGCTTCTTCCTTCTTAGCCATAACTAACAAGTCTACCAGCACTTCTGACCCGGAAAGTTTTCCCTGAGCTTCCTGTTTGACAACACGGAATACTCCCTTACCAAATTCTGTCTTTCCTTTAATATCTTCTAAACTGGGCGCTTGAGTAAGTATCCCCTCTGATGTCTTATCGCCCAAATTTATACCTACAATATCTTCGTCGTCCCTTATTCTCTCCCTGACAACTACCTGGAAGGGAAGGTCTCTTTTAGCAACTTTATACCTTTTATCTTTAAGGTTCTGCAATTTTAACTCCTTAAGTTTTGGTTCCTTGGAAACAACGAGAACATTCTCTTCCCTATAAAGCAATTTTTCTTTAGACTTATCTTTAGGCTTATTTTTCAGAGATAAATCAACTTTTCTGGAAAGAGCCCCTTTCTTATCGACTAAAGTCTTCTCCTGAGAAAGCTGAGAAAGACCTCTAATTTTATCCGCCTCCAGTTTAGAAGGAGCTTTACCAGTAAGCACTGCCTCTTTCCTAGAAGGCACTACTTTCTTACTAAAGAAGTGTTTCAATTTTTCTTTAAAAGTTCGGGGTGGCTTACCGGGAACTCCAACTCGCCCTGCCATTATATCTTCATATGTAATATACTCAACTTCCACTATAGGAATAAGCCTTTTCGCTTCTCCTGTTCTATATAGACTGAAGTTTACCAGTAAAAGCAAAAGGTGCAAACCTATTGCAATCGTCCAGCAAACAATGTCGTGTTTCATCTCTATATGAACAAGCATGATTTATCTCCCTATTTAAAAACTTCCTTGTACTCTCTCCTCTGTTCTGTGGCTACTGCTATCCTTTTAGCACCCGCTTTTTTGATAACTATATCGAAAATTTTCTCTATCTCTCCATAGGGAACATCTTTATCTGCACGAATTATCACCAGGGCTTTACTGTTTTCTTTCAGCCTGTATTTAAGTTTAGGAACCAGGTCCTTCCAAGAGATCACCTGCGTGTCTATAGCTACCTTGCCATCCTTTGAATAACTGATGGTTATGTTCCGCTCCTTTGCCTCGATAGTTACTGCCCTTGGTAAATTAACAGGAATACTGGGTATACTGAGAATGGGAGCTGTTATTATAAGTACAATTACCAGAACCAGTGCCACATTAATGATCGGCGCCATATTTATCCCCGCTATAGAATCCTCTTCAATCTGTTTTGTCATTCTCATTGTAAACTCCTTATCCGGGTCTCTTCTTGCCTGTCTCTCTTTTAGCCCTTTTCACCAGGGATAATTTTGCTGCTCCGCTCTGCCGGGAGAGGTCCAGAATATGTACCACTTTTCCGTGCGGGACTTCCTTGTCAGCAGTAATCATCACCGATTTATCCCTCTTATTCTCCAGTTCTTTAATCAGCCTTAGCGAGAGTTCATCTTCCGAGCCCATCTTCTCAGTATTTAAATATATTGCCTCATTGGTAATGCGAATGAACAGAGGTTTCTCTTTCGCTTTTTCTGCCTGGGTGCTTTTCACTGCCTTAGACGAATGGACTTTAATCATTGACTGCATAATCATTGGCGATATTACCATTAAGATAATAATCAGAGTCAAAGAAACATCGCCCAAAGGAGTAACATTTATTTCTGCCAGTTCCTTCTGGCCTCCCGTTTCAATCGATCCTCTCCTCATCTCTATCCTCCAATCAACGTCCCGATTCATCGGGACTACTCCTTTATACCCGTCTTCTATCTATAGTCCGCTCACCATATAAGACAATAATCAACTCTGAAGTGAAGGTATCGATTCTTACCATCAAGTTGCGAAGCCTGCTGGTGAAATAGTTGTAGATAATAGCTGCAGGGACAGCTACGGCAATACCGGTAACAGTAGTAACCAGAGCTTCGGAGATTCCAGCAGCAACTATTGTTGGTCCCCCTGAGCCGGATAAGGCGAGATCGTGGAAAGACCTCATTATTCCCAGCACTGTTCCCATAAGTCCCAGAAGTGGTGAGATGAAACTTAACGTGCCAAATACTCCTAATCGCGCCCTCAATAAGTTCTGGCTCCTCTGCTTGTAACTCTCCATAGTGTCCTCAGCATCAATTCTGGAAAGATGCGAAGCATTCAATCCCGCTTTTACGATTTCAGAAACCAGACCCCTGTGCTTATCACAACAATCCACTGCCTCCTGAACTTTTCCTTCCCTGACTAATCTCTTCACTTCCACTAATAAGCGGCTGTTTATTCCTCCTGCCCGCCAGTAGTACCAGAACCTTTCCAGCGCATAGGCAACCACTAAAACAGAAGCAACCAGGAGAATGGGCATAACAACGCTGACCTTCATTAACTCCACAAAGTTTAAACTGTTAAAACTGTTCATCATTCCCTCCTTTCTGCTGCACGGTTAAAACCGTGCCTACAAATTTACATCCCGATTTTCAATCGGGAAAATTGTGCCTACAATCATTTTTGATTCAATATTTTTATTCTCTCTTTAGCCAGGGCAACCCAGTCGGGATTCTTGCTGTTCTTGACAATGTCTCCATAGACGACCAGGCCCTTCTTGATTTGGCCTTCGGCTTCGTAAATCTCCGCTAATCGCATTAGTCCTGCCAGTCTATACTCGTCACTCCTGGGCACAAAATTAACTAAAGCCTCATAGGCCTCTTTCTGTTTCTTTGGCATTTTTAGCTTATCGTAGCACCTGGCAGCATAGAACTCCGCCTCACCTTTCTCTCTTTTCCCTCCCGGCACTTTCTCAT
>WJOT01000064.1 GCA_009619095.1 Clostridia bacterium | reverse complement strand
CAGGCTAAGGGCTCTGACAGTCCATTCAAACATCGACGTAGAGGTTCCTCTGGCAGAAGTTGCTACTCTCATTACGGGAAAAGGTCCAAGTGAAATAAAACGGCTTGACCAGCAAAGGACTGTCCTGGTTACAGCCAATATTTTCAAAAGAAGTCTGAATGAGGTAATCAGGGACATTAAGGAGAAATTGAGAAACTATCAAAATATTTCCGACTACTCGGTAATCTTGAGCGGAGAAACACAAAAGATGAGGGAGTCCTTTAAGAGTTTAAGATTTGCTCTGATTTTTGCTGTGATCCTCGTTTATATGATTATGGCTGCGCAGTTCGAATCACTCTGGCAGCCTTTCATAATTATGTTCACACTCCCCCTCTCTTTAATTGGGGTGGGTTTAGCTCTACTTGTAACACATACTTCATTGAACGTTATAGTATTGATGGGAGTTATCATGTTGGGCGGAATTGTAGTCAATAACGGCATCGTTCTAATCGACTATATCAACAGGATTAAAAAAGAAGGAATTGATACGTTAGAAGCGGTTATAAGAGCAAGCAAGACCAGGTTTAGACCAATCTTAATGACCACGCTTACAACTGTTTTGGGACTGCTCCCCCTGGCCTTAGGTTTTGGGGAAGGAGCCGAGTTGAGAGCTCCTATGGCAATCACAGTCATCGGAGGACTTTTAACAGCCACCTTCTTTACCTTATTAATTATACCCAATTTCTACTTAATCGGTGAAAAACTTTTTGAAAAAAGAAAGATAAATAATTCTGGAGTGTAAAGCGTCCCGATAAATCGGGATACTAAGTCCCGACTTGTCGGGACACTCCAAATAATCTTTGGAGTCCTCCCGAAAGGGAGGTTAAGAGTGTAAAATGTAGGGGTTCGATTCATCGAACCCGCATTAGAAGAAAAATAGAGTTGACCCCATTTTTTAAGGAGGAGGCCAAGAATGTGGAATAGAAAGGTGAAAATGTTCTGGATGAACCACTGGGTAAAGATACTCATAATTTTTGGCGTTGTAACCCTGGTTTCTTTAGCTATAGTAGGACTACTCTCATTAGAGTCGTACTATCTGCATATGACTCTCGCCCAGTTACCTCTCACTCTACTGATGGGCGCAATTCACGCCTTGATCTTTGCCTATGTCATTATCAGCATGCAAACAGGCACGCTCCTCAAGTTGAAGAAAGCTCCTATCAAGAGCGAAAATGTGAATGCTACATTTGATGACGTAAAAGGTATTGACGAAGCTAAGAAAGAGGCGTTGGAAGTTGTGGAACTCATCAAGGACAGGACACGCATTAAAAAAATCGGAGGCAAAATAATAAGGGGACTGTTGATGATCGGTCCTCCGGGGTGCGGAAAGACTCTTTTGGCTAAGGCCATAGCTAAAGAGTCGGGTATACCCTTTATCTCCATGGCAGCAAGTGAATTTGTGGAAATATTTGTGGGAATGGGAGCTTCCAGAGTACGCAAACTATTCAAAAAGGCCAGGCGGCTCGCTTATGGCTACGGAGCCTGTATAATCTTTATTGATGAAATTGACGCTATTGGCCGGGGTAGAACGTACAGCTTCATGGGAGGAGGAGAGACTAATACCACTCAAAATCAGCTCCTGGTGGAAATGGATGGTTTGAAAGAGAGGGAGGAAAATATAATTATCATTGGAGCAACAAATGCTCCTGAAAGCATTTTAGATAAGGCGCTACTCAGACCGGGCAGGTTCGACCGAAAGATATATATCGACAGGCCTGGCCTGGAAGGAAGGGAGGAACTCTTTCACCACTATTTAAGAAAAGTCGAACACGACCCTTCTATCGATATTTCTCGTTTAGCGAGGAACACAGTGTATAAAAGCGCAGCAGATATTGAGAACATAGTCAAAGAGGCAGCTTTAATAGCCACCCGGAAATCGAAGGAGCACGTGGAGTGGGAAGATTTCTCTCAAGCAATGGATAGAATCGATATGGGCATTAAACACAAGAGGAAACTGAACGAAAGGGAGAGAAAAATGACAGCATACCACGAGACTGGGCACCTGATAGTCCTATACATTCTCCATCCCACTGATGATGTGTTTAAAGCTTCCATTGCTTCCCGGGGAGGGGCTCTGGGAGCTGTGCTTCACCAGCCCCGAGAGGAACTATTTACTACCAGCAAGGAGCAGGCACTGGCAAATATAAAGGTCTGCCTGGGCGGATATGTTGCTGAGAACTTAAAGTTCAGCACTACCACAACAGGAGTGGCTGACGACTTCAAGAAAGCAATGGCTCATGCCCATGCTATGGTTTGGAAATTTGGTATGGGAAGTAACGACTATTTAGGAGATTACTCTATCATTCCCGAGTCACAGATTTCCAATGAGCTTAAACAGAAGCTGAACCAGGAAACTCAGGAGATACTCCAGAAATGTTACCAAGAAGTAGAGAATCTCCTGAAAAAAGAATGGACAATAATGGAGCGTTTCGTTTCCGAACTCCTGGAAAAAGAAGAGCTGGAATATGATGAAATTGAAGCCATCTTTGCTGAATACGGAAAAAATAACCAGAAAGGAAAACAGGAAGCGACTATAACAGCCCCGATGAATCGGGATTGTACAAAGCCATTGTAGGCACAGATTTCCCGATTGAAAATCGGGATGCAAAGCCCCGATGAATCGGGGCCTACAAATTCTAAACGCAGACTGAAGTCTGCTACTCCTTTCCTATTGAGGAGCTTAATATGAAACGGATATTCCCATTTCTAATACTTCTTATGTTTATGAGTTCTGGATGCAAACCAACTTATCCAAAAACAAAAGTTTCCGATTCCATTATAAAGCTGTGCAGGGATGAGTATAATACCGAAGTAAAAGTGAAGACAATGGGCAAGACCCTGGGAGTCCATATGCCCGTGGATAACTTATTGGACAGTTCCTTGCAGCCCTCGGAAGAATCATTCGAAAAACTGGGTAATGTCCTACATGTTCTATCGAGAGTTGCTCTTTCTACGAATGCAGATTTAGAATTCATAACCTTAGTGGCAAGTGATTCTAAGATTTCTGGTTTTGAATTAGTCCTTACCAGATATGTAAAGGACATTAAGAGATTTATGGTAGGGGATATTTCTCGAGGGGAGTATATGAAGAGGATGCTTTTCGAAACGAAAGTTGACCCTTTGGTTCTTCTTTCGGATTTAGTATCTAAGGATAAGAAAGAGCGACCCGAAAGCGAGGAATTCTCAATCGAAGAAGTTCATCTGCCAGACTTCTTAGCCAAACAGATTTCCCGGAGAATAGAGGATAAATTTAAGGAAGATAAACATTTGAAGGGAAACTTTAAAGTGGTAGCTGTGAACGGCGAGTTCAGTCTCAAAGTTCCAAATTTAGAAAGAGGAATTTTAAAATTTACTTTGGACATAATTAAAAAAAGAGAGATGAATAATACTTTACCAGAACGGATCGGCCCTCCGCCTGCCGACGCCTTTTCCCTTGTCTGGAGAGGAGTGCGGAATGGACTGGCGAACTTGAAGAAAAGACGACAGAAGAAGTTTAACAAGGAAGATATCTTACCCATTTCTCTGGAAACTGTAAGGAAGATGCTCCGAAGATACAATTTCAAAGATTTCACAGAAATCGAAATCTTAGATACCAACACCGGAAAATCGCTTGTAGTTAACAATAAGACAATCGCCTGGTAACGTAAAGAAGTAGGGGCGACACGCAGTTTATCCCGATAAAGCGGGGTGGTCGCCCGAAGCAAGGGACGGCACGCCGAAAAATCGGCATAAACTGCGTCCGTCCCCTACAGGAAAGTCAATTAGGAGAGAAAGGCAATGGGACTGTCAGAATTTGCTGTAAAAAGACCAATAGCTATATCGATGGTATTTGTGGGGCTCATCATAATAGG
>WJOT01000036.1 GCA_009619095.1 Clostridia bacterium | reverse complement strand
ACCCCCCCCCCAAAAAAAAGTCCCAGGAATTAAATGTAGAATGTAACAGTCCCGATACATCGGGACGGAGCTCTGCCTCTAAATGTTTCTGATCGCACGGTTGAAACCGTGCCTACAGAATCCCTTTGCACGGTTGAAACCGTGCCTACAAATTCAACTGGAGTGGTGCTATGGTAGATGAAAAGGAACTTTTGGCTAAAGCCAGCCAACCAGCAAAAGAAGCGATGAGACTGCATCCCTTTTATCGGGGAAAAATTAAGATAGTAGCAAAGTGCTGTGTGAGAAATTTTGATGATTTTGCAATCTGGTATACTCCTGGCGTAGCAGCACCTTGCAAGGCTATTCATAAAGACAAAAATTTAGTCTACACCTACACTAACAAATGGAATACTGTGGCGGTTATTTCTGATGGCACCAGGGTGTTGGGTCTGGGAGACATCGGTCCGGAAGCAGCTTTGCCGGTTATGGAAGGGAAGGCGCTCCTGTTCAAGTATCTGGGAGGTGTAGATGCTTTCCCTCTCTGTCTGGGTACTAAAGACCTGGAAGAGTTCATTCACACTGTAAAGTTACTACAACCATCATTTGGTGGTATAAACCTTGAAGATATTGCCCAACCAAAATGTTTTGAGATACTACGTCGCCTTAGGAAAGAATGTGAAATTCCTGTGTGGCATGACGACCAACAGGGAACAGCTGCTGTAACTCTGGCTGGTCTAATTAATAGTCTTAAAATCGTGGGTAAGAAAATAGAAGAAGTGAAGATTGCCATGGTAGGGGCAGGGGCAGCTAATATAAGTACTGCCAGGATGATAATTGCTTATGGAGCCAATCCAGAAAATATTATTATGTGTGATAGTAAAGGAGCACTCCATAAGAATAGAAAAGAACTCAAAAAGACCCACAGAGAGAAGTGGGAATTTTGCCAAAAGACAAATATCGAGGGAAGAACTGGATATATTCCCGAAGTTATGGAAGGGATGGACGTTTTAATAGCCTTATCTAAATCTGGTCCGGGTGTGGTTAAGAAGGAATGGGTGGCAAAGATGGCTAAAGACCCTATAGTTTTTGCCTGTGCCAATCCTATCCCTGAAATCTGGCCCTGGGAGGCAAAAGAGGCAGGGGCAAGAGTTATTGCCACCGGGCGTTCCGATTTCCCCAATCAGGTAAACAATTCCCTTGGCTTTCCTGGCATTTTTCGGGGAACCCTGGATGTGCAAGCCCAGACCATAACTGATGAAATGTGCATTGCTGCAGCGAAAGAACTGGCGAAATGTGCTGAGGAGAGAGGGCTAAATGAAGAATATGTGATTCCTTCCATGGAGGAGTGGGAAGTCTTTCCCCGGGAAGCAGTAGCAGTGGGAATGGAAGCTATTAGGCAAGGAATAGCCCGGGTTAAGTTGAGTAAAGAAGAACTATACAAGAGGGCCTCAGAGACCATCCGTGTTGCCAGAGAAGAAACGGAATCTTTAATGAAGGAAGGGTTTATTCCTTTGCCCCAGGAAAAGTAAGATGAGAGAGATTACTTCAGAAGAGGTTACCCAGGCAGTAGAGAATCTCTGCATCTCCTCAAATTGTACTTTGAACGAGGATGTCTGGAAAGCTCTCAGGGAAAAGTTAAAAAACGAGGAATCTCTCGTGGGGAAAGAAGTACTGGAAGAGATTCTGGAGAACGACCGCATGGCTGAAGAAGAGAAACTTCCCCTGTGCCAGGATACAGGTTTTACCACAATTTTTGTGGAAATGGGCCAAGAGGTTAGAGTTACTGAAGGAGATTTTTACGAAGCAATTAACAAGGGAGTAGGCAACGGTTATAGGAAGGGATACTTGAGGAAGTCAGTAGTTAAAGATCCACTGCGGCGTAAGAATACAGGTGATAATACTCCTGCTTGGGTGCATATAGATATTGTTCCTGGAAATAAACTTAAGATTTCAGTTATGCCCAAAGGAGCTGGTAGCGAAAATATGTCCACAGTAAAAATGCTCTCTCCAACCGAAGGAGTGCAAGGGGTGAAGAAATTTGTGTTGGATTGGGTAAAGGAGAGAGGAGCGAATGCTTGTCCCCCTCTTGTAGTAGGAGTGGGAATTGGTGGCACTTTTGAAGGAGTGGCAAAGCTGGCCAAGAAAGCACTGTTGCGTCCAATAGGTTCAAAGAATCCTGAACCTTTCTATGCTGAAATGGAAGAAGAGCTTCTTAAAGAAATAAACAATCTGGGACTGGGTCCTCAAGGGCTGGGTGGTTCTTCTACTGCTTTAGCTGTTCACATTGAGACTTATCCCTGCCATATAGCCAGTCTACCTTTAGCCATAAATCTGCAGTGCCACGCTGTTCGGCACGCTACAATAATCTTGTAATTCGGGGGACACAATACTTAATTATGTTCCCATAATTAAGTATTGTGTCCCCATAATTCTCCCCATAATTCCTATGAATAATCTCTTTAGAATTGAAACACCACTGGATGAAGAAACGATAAGTAAACTGAAGATAGGAGATAAGGTTCTATTAAACGGAATAGTTTATACTGCCAGAGACCAGGCTCATAAGCGCTTAGTTGATGAATTAGAGAAAGCCGGAAAAGAAAATCGCCAGCCTAATCTACCCTTCCCTCTGGAGGGGCAAGTAATCTATTATGTTGGTCCTGCTCCGTCCAGACCAGGAATGGTAATCGGCCCCGCTGGGCCAACCACCAGTGGCCGAATGGACACTTACACTCCCATTCTATTAGAGAAGGGATTAAAGGGAACAATTGGAAAGGGAAGGCGTGGTAAGGATACAATCGAAGCAATGAAGAAGTATAAGGCTGTCTATTTCGTTGCTGTAGGTGGGGCTGCAGTATTAATTTCCAAGAGAATCAAAAGAATAGAGACAGTGGCTTATGAAGACTTGGGTCCTGAAGCCATCTATCGTCTGGAAGTGGAAGATTTTCCATTAATTGTGGCTAACGATGTCTATGGCAATGACCTTTTTGATGAAGGAATGAAGAAGTATCGAAAAGTTACCTAGCAAGGAGAATAAAATGTTGCGAATGATGTGTAAATCGAAGATTCAGAAGGCAACCATCACTGAGACGAACTTAGAGTACGAAGGAAGTATCGCTATTGGTAAAAATATAATGGCTGAGGCAGATATTCTTCCTTACGAGATAGTGCTCATAGTCAACTTGAATACAGGAGCCAGGTTTGAAACCTACGCCATTCCTGCTGGCAAGAATTCAGGAGTCATAGGGCTTCAAGGAGGAGCAGCAAGACTGGGAGAAGTAGGAGACAGACTAATTATTATTTCTTACGAGTTTGTCGAGGAAGAGAAAGCAAAAGTTTACAAACCCAAAATAGTCCTCTTAGATGAAAAAAACAAAATAACAAAATAAAAAAGATGACAGTCACTTTTTATAAAGGAAATAAAAAAGTACCTGTCACTTTAATTTAAAAAGTACCTGTCACTTTTATTATGGCAAAAAAAAAGCTTTACCTTATAGACGGTAATGCCTACATCCACCGAGCCTTCCATGCCCTCCCACCTTTAACTAACTCTTCAGGACGGATGGTAAATGCGGTCTATGGTTTCACGCGGATGCTGTTGAAGATTCTCCGCCAGGAAAAGCCAGATTATATAGCTGTCTGTTTTGACTTTCCAGCACCTACTTTTCGTCATAAGGAGTTTGCCGAATATAAAGCTACAAGAAAAGAGACTCCCGATGAGTTGAAAGAGCAGATTCCTCTTGTCCATAAGATAGTTAAGGCCTTAAATATTTCCGTTTTTGAAAAGCAAGGCTATGAAGCCGATGACCTTATCGGCACATTGAGCGGGAAAGCGTCAAAAGAAGGTATAGAAACAGTTATTGTTACTGGCGATAAGGATGCCTTGCAACTGGTGGATGATTCTGTGAAGGTTTTAAATGAGACTAAAAACATCCTTTATACAGAAAAGATAGTCAAAGAAAAAATGGGAGTCTCTCCTGGACAGATTACTGAACTTATGGGATTAATGGGAGATGCTTCCGATAATGTTCCTGGCGTCTTGGGGGTTGGTCCCAAGACAGGTACGGAATTGATTCAGGAATTTGGCAGTTTGGAAAATTTGTACCAGAATCTTTCTAAAGTGAAGGGTAAATTAAAAGAGAAGTTGGAAAAGGGTAAGGAAAAAGCTTTTCTCTCCAGGCGACTGGTAACTCTGGTAAAGGATATACCCGTAGAGGTTGACATTCGAGAGTGTCAAGTTGGCGAGTCTAATCGGGAAGAGCTGCTGAAGCTTCTTCAGGAGCTGGAGTTTAAGGGTCTGATTGTGGAATTAATTCCTCAAGAAGAGAAACACAAGGTAGACTATAAGGGTATCTTTAACCAGAAGGAATTCGAGGCATTGCTCGAGGAGCTGGAGAAGGCGCCGCTGGTCTCCCTGGATTTGGAGACCACAGGTACTGACCCGATGCGTGCCGCAATTGTGGGCATCTCTTTTGCATTAGAACCTTATATTGCTTTTTATATACCCGTAGCACATAGTTACTTAGGTGCGCCGAAACAGTTAGAGAAAAAGTATGTCCTGGAAAAGTTAAAACCTATTCTGGAGAATAGTAAGATTAAAAAGTATGGGCAGAATATAAAATATGACCTGATTGTGTTGAAGCGTGAAGGAATAGACCTTCAAGGAGTCTATTTCGATTCTATGATTGCTTCCTATGTTCTGAATCCTTCGAAGATGAATCATAATCTGGGCGATATTGCCCTTGAATACTTAAACTATAAAATGATGCCCACCAGTGAATTGATTGGCAAAGGGAAAAAGGCAATCACTATGGACATGGTGGAAGTGGAAAGAGTTATTCATTATGCCTGTGCTGATGCTGATATTGTCCTCAGGGTGGCTCAGATTATGGAAAGAGAACTGAAAGATAAAGAGTTGGATAAGCTCTTCTATGAAGTAGAGATGCCTCTTTTAGAGGTTTTGGCGGAAATGGAGATGAACGGGGTCATTATTGACATGGATTATCTGGCTCAACTTTCCCAGGATTTTTCTGTAAGATTAAAAGACGTGCAAAAAGAAATCTATAAATCTGCTGGTCAGGAGTTTAATATAAACTCGCCGAAACAACTCTCTTTTATTCTTTTTGAGAAGTTGAAGTTGCCAGTAGTGCGTAGAACTAAAACAGGGCCATCCACTTCCGGGGAAGTTCTCCTCCAGTTAGCAGAAAAACATAAACTACCTTCCCTTATCATAAAATACAGGGAACTACAAAAGTTGAAATCTACTTATATAGATGCCTTTCCAGGAATGGTTAATCCTCAAACGGGTCGTGTGCACACTTCCTTTAATCAAACGGTTACAGCTACTGGCAGGCTTTCTTCGTCGGAACCAAATCTCCAGAATATACCTATTCGCACAGAAGATGGTAGAAAGATAAGGTGCGCTTTCATTCCTGATAAAGGTTGTGTTTTCGTTTCTGCTGACTACTCCCAGATTGACCTTAGAGTTCTTGCTCACATCTCGGGAGATGAGAGTCTCAGGGATGCTTTCTTGCATAACGAGGATATCCATCGTCAGACAGCATCAGAGATTTTTGGAGTCCCCCAGAAAGAAGTAACTCCTGAATTACGGCGCATTGCTAAGACGGTCAATTTTGGTCTCTCTTATGGAATGAGTCCATACGGGCTCTCTAAGGACCTGGAGATTTCTCAAACTGAAGCTAAGAAATACATTGATAGTTATTTTAAAAAATATAAAGGAGTAAAGGAGTATATTAAAAAAATAGTTACTCAGGCAAGAAAGGATGAATTCGTAACTACGCTTTTGAATCGTAGAAGGTACTTACCGGAGATAAATAGTAAAAATGGTAATGTTCGTGGTTTTGCTGAACGGACTGCCATAAATACGCCCATTCAGGGAACTTCTGCAGATATCATAAAAGTGGCAATGATCCGAATAACACAGAAGCTAAAGGCTAAAGGCTTGAAGGCGAAGATGAGTTTACAAATACACGATGAGTTGCTTTTCGAGGTGCCTGAAGGGGAAGTGGATGAATTGAGTCGATTGGCAAAGGAAGAGATGGAAATAGCGGTTTCTTTAGATGTTCCTGTGGTGGTGGATATAAAGAAGGGAAAGAACTGGCGGGACCTGAAGGGATAGACAGAGAGATTTGTAGGTCCCGATGAATCGGGACAAAATTGGCATCCCGATTTTCAATCGGGAAATTTGTGCCTACAACGGCAGGTAGATTTGGAGAATGGCTCTATGCAAAAAGATATAAAAACTAAAAGTGAAAAGCTTGAGTTGCTTTTAGATGCGAATAAGGTTCTTACATCTACACTCGATTTAGATAGATTGCTTAAAGTAATTATGGGGCAGGCAAAGAGGGTAGTCAATGCTGAGGCGAGTTCGTTGATGCTTCTGGACGAAGCAAAAAAGGAACTTTTCTTTGACGTTACTGTAGGAGGGAAAGGGGAAAAGCTAAGGCAGATACGGTTGAAACTCGGTGAGGGAATTGGAGGATGGGTGGCGAAAGAAGGGAAGCCTCTGATGATTACGGATGCCAGGAAGGATCCCAGGTTCTTTGTTAAGGCAGATGAAGTTACGAAATTTAGAACGAAGTCTCTACTCTGTGTGCCTTTGAGGATAAAAGAGAGAATTATTGGAGTAATGGAGGCGATTAACGAAGTCGGTCGCGGTTATTTTGTAGATGAAGATAGGAAGATATTTGAGGCGTTCGCTTCTCAGGCAGCTATCGCCATTGAGAACGCCCGCCTTTTCCAGAATCTCAAAAGGGAAAAGGAAAAGATAGAGGTAGTTTTCAGCGGGATGGGTGATGGAGCTGTTGTTATTGATGCAAAACTGAATCTGGTTATGCTCAATAGTTCTGCGAAGAATTTTCTGGACATAGGAAGTAAAGATTATCTGGGCAAAAATATTTCCCGAATAGTCAGACAGTTTAAGGTTTTTTCCAGATGGGAACCGAAAAAAGTGGCGGCCCCCGGAAGTTCCCTTACGGAATTCTTGACCAAAGAAGATAAAGTGACTACTTTCGATTTGACAAGAAAGAGACCGAAGACCTTCGTTCTCTCGGGGATTGCCACGAGAATCGTAGACGAGAAGAACAGAGTGGTTGGTTATGTGATGATTATTCGTGACGTTACCTCTGAGAGGAAAGAGGAATACCTTAAAGCGAGCTTTATCTCTTCTCTCTCCCATAAGCTGAAGACGCCTTTAACCTGCATCAGTGGATACATGCCGCTTTTGAGAGAGAAAGAAAGACTTAGCAAATTGGATAAGGTGGGAAAGAATGCGGTGCGAATTATTGATAGTCAAGGCAAACGCCTTTCTCGATTGATAAATGAGTTACTCGGGTTCAGTCTACTGAAAAGTGAGGCACTGGAACTCGCCAGAGGGAAAG
The DNA here is from genome assembly GCA_009619095.1 of Clostridia bacterium. Lineage (GTDB taxonomy): Bacteria > UBA6262 > WVXT01 > WVXT01 > WVXT01 > WVXT01. The sequence continues at coordinate 31,064 of WJOT01000036.1, read as the reverse complement.
AAAGCCTTAAGTCTATTGTGGAAATGAGTTTGAAAAAGCTTGCATTGAAAATCCGCAGGGGAGCTAAAATTGTGGTAGGAAATTCTATAGATAAAGTTCCTCCGGTTCTCGTAGATAGAGCGAAGGTTCAGGAAGTTATCCAAAATCTGGTAGAGAATGCAATAAAATTCAATGATAAGAAAGAAAAGAGAGTGGAGATTTCCGCTCGTCTACTAAAAGGGGAAAAATTCATTCGAGTGGAAATTAAGGATAATGGTCCGGGAATTCCTTCAGAGGAAAGGGAGAAAATATTCTCTAAATTCTACCAGATAGAAGAAACCTTCACCGGTCAGGTTGAGGGTGCTGGGCTGGGCCTGGCAGTAATGAAGCAGGTTGTGGAAGCCCATGGAGGTAGGGTGGGAGTGGAGAGTAGACCGGGAAGGGGAAGTAAGTTCTTCTTTACTCTACCCAAGGTATTGGATAAGGGTTGAAAGATGGATAAAGAAAAGTTAATGGAAATTTTAAAAATTGCTTTAAGTAAAGGTGGAGATTTTGCCGACATATATATAGAGAAGAGGTTTACTAACCGAGTGAGTTGTGAAGATAATAAAATTGAGAAGATTGTCTCGGGAGAGGATGTGGGAGCGGGAATAAGGATAATCTCAGGAGAAAGTAATATATACGCTTCCACAAATAAAGTAACCGAGGTTGGACTGAAAGAATTAGCAAAAGAGATAGCAAGTAATCTTCCGGAATCCGAAAAGATGAGAAAAAAGAACTTCTCTTTTTCTTTTAAGCCTAACCTTAAGTCATCAACAGGAAGTCAAACCAACATAATCCACAAGATTGAAAAACCACCCAGTGAAGTGCCCATTGAAGAAAAAATTGGACTTGTTTTGCTGGGCAATCGCATTGCCAGAGGAGTTGACCGAGATAAAATAAAACAGGTCAGTATAAGCTATGCTGATACTACTATGGATATAACTATTGCCAATTTATCTCTTTCCTCGAAATATGGCGTGGTTAAAGATAATCAGGTTGAGGAAAAGAGAATTTATACTACCTATCTGGTCAACGTTGTAGCTCAACAGGAAGAGATAATCCAGACAGGCTATGAGCCTCTGGGAGGTTTGGTGGGATTTGAGTTATTTGATAAATATGATGTTAAGAAGATAGCTCGAGAGGCAGCAGAAAGAGCAGTCAAGATGCTATTTGCCCAGAAAGCTCCTTCTGGAGAAATGACAGTCGTTTTGACATCTACTGCAGGAGGAACTATGATTCATGAGGCGATCGGGCATTCTTTGGAAGCAGATTCAATACAGAAGAAAGTATCTCCAGCCTATATGGGGATGCTAGGCAAAAGGGTTACTTCTGAACTTATTACTGTAGTGGACGATCCCACTATTCCCAACTACAGGGGTTCTTTCCATTTTGACGATGAAGGCACCCCTGCTCAGAAGACAATCTTGTTGGAAAGGGGAATGCTAAGAAATTATCTCTACGACCGCTTTACAGCCCAAAAGGATGGAACTAAATCTACGGGAAACGGACGAAGAGAATCATACCATCACCAGCCTATTCCCAGGATGAGTAATACCTATATTCTTCCGGGAGAGTCCCAGCCAGAGGAAATCATTCGTTCCGTAAACAAAGGGTTTCTGGTGAAGAAAATGGGTGGGGGACAGGTGAATACAGCCAACGGTGATTTCGTCTTTGAAGTAGAAGAGGGCTACGAGATAGTTAATGGTAAAGTAGGAGAAATGTTAAGAGGGGCAACTCTAATTGGAAACGGTCCTGAGGTTTTAAATTCGATTATAATGGTCGGCAGTGACTTGGGCTTTAATATTGGCACCTGCGGCAAGGATGGACAATGGGTTCCCGTCACTGACGGTCAACCTACTATTCGCATAAAGAAGCTCACCATCGGTGGTACCCACATGAAAAGCACTCTCCATTAAAGTCAAACCCAGTTAGATTATTAATAGCTTTTGAACGTTCTATGTGGAGTAGTCCCGATTCATCGGGATTTCGCGATTGGTGGGCGCAGAGATGGAGTAGTCCCGATTCATCGGGATTTCGCGATAGCGCACCGCAAGCGGTGCTACTCCAATAAAAATAGTGCCTGTCCCCTTAGAGGTTTGCAGAATGGAAGGACTTTTTGAACAGAAGATTTCGCGACGAGATTTTTTAAAGAAAGGGTGTCTATTCCTGGCTTATGTGGGGCTATGCCATGGTCTATTCAATTTCACCAGGAAGGCTTGGGCAAAGATGAAAAAATCTTCTCTACGAGAAGCGATGTTTTATAAGAAGATTGGTGCAAATACAGTCCAGTGTGGGGTCTGTTTCCGCGGCTGCATTCTCAAAGAGGGAGAAAGAAGTTTCTGTCGTAACAAACAGAATATAAATGGTCGACTCTATAATTTAGTCCATTCAAAGCCCTCAGCAGTGCAAATTGATCCCATTGAGAAAGAGCCCGCTCTACATATGCTTCCCGGGACACAGATTCTTTGCTTTGGTACTGCTGGCTGTAACTTCCGCTGTAAATTCTGCCACAACTGGCATCTTTCTCAGAGGTCGATTGAAGAGATGGATTATACCTACGACCTACCGCCAGAAGATGCAGTAAAGATAGCCTTAGATAAAAAGATTCCCACGCTATCCTTCACCTATAATGAGCCGACATCTTTCTATGAATATGTTTATGATATTGCCAGGATTGCCAAGAAGAAGGGCTTAAGGATACTCTGGCATTCTAACGGAGCGCTCAATCCCGAGCCCTTGAGGGAACTCCTTAAATATACTGATGCTGTTACTATTGATTTAAAGGGATTTACTGAAGAATTTTATCGGAATGCATCCTCAGCGGAACTGGCGCCTGTCCTAAGGACACTGAAGGTTATTAGAGAGGAAGGCGTCTGGCTTGAGATTGTAAACTTACATATTCCTACTTTAAATGATAACCCTCAAGATGTAGAAAAGATGTGCCTCTGGATTAAGGAAAATCTGGGCAAAGATACCCCGCTACATTTCTCTCGCTTCTCTCCCGCTTATCGACTCACCAACCTACCGGCAACCCCGATAAAGAAATTGGAAAAGGCCCACAAAATCGCCAAGGAAGCAGGTTTAGAATATGTCACAATTGGCAATGTCCCTGGCCATAAATACAACTCTACATTTTGCCCAAACTGCGGGAAGAAATTAATTCATCGCATCCATTTTCAGGTGTTGAGCAATAATATAAAAGATGGAGAGTGTAAGTTCTGCGGGCATGCTATCCCGGGAATCTGGTTATGAAGAAGCGTCTTGTTTTTGCCATATTGGTAATGGGCTTTAGCGGGCTTGTTGCCCAGATACTCCTTTTAAGAGAGTGGTTGGTAACTTCTTACGGCAATGAATTATCCATAGGAATCATACTGGCTAACTGGCTTATCCTGGAGGCAATAGGTGCCTTCTTTTTAGGAAAAAGGGTTGAGCGCCTTAGAAAAAAACTCCAAGGCTTCGTTTGTCTACAAATAGTTTTTTCACTATCTTTGCCCTTAGCAGTCTATTTAACCCGAATCTTAAAGGAAGTCATTGGAGCCACTCCTGGTGAAGGATTGGGTTTAATTCCCCTGCTCTATTCCTCTTTCCTCATTCTTCTACCGGTAAGTATTTCCCATGGAGCATTATTTACTTTTGCCTGCAAGATATACGCTTCACATTCTAAACAACATAATGCCACCGGTATCGGTAAGGTCTACATATACGAGACCTTGGGCACAATTGTGGGAGGAGTAGCCTTTACTTATCTACTTATCCCATATTTCCATTCTTTTCAAATAGCCTTAAGCGTGGCTTTATTAAATTTTGCCTTGTGTCTATTCTTGTTGGGACCTTTTTGGCAAAAAGGTCAGATTATGACTACTAAAATTCTTGCAAGTGTATCATTAATCTTTTTGTTTCTAAGTGCTTTCTTAATTTCTGGCGAGGGAGTAGACAAAATTCACTGGTCTTCCATAACCAAGCAATGGAGAGGAGAAGAGGTAGTCCATTATCAGAACTCTATATATAGTAATGTAGCAGTTACCAGGAGAGAGGAACAATATACTTTCTTCTCCGATGGAATTCCAGTAATTACCACCCCCACTCCTGATATAATCTTTGTTGAGGAATTTGTCCATTTACCCATGCTCTTTCATCCTCAACCCAAAGAAGTGCTTATTATCAGTGGCGGAGCAGGGGGCTTAATAAGTGAAGTCTTAAAACACCCTGTAGAAAGAGTTGACTATGTGGAAATAGACCCCTTATTGTTGGAAGTAGTGAAGAAATTCCCCACCCCGTTGACCGAAGCTGAATTGAATGACCCAAGGGTAAACATCGAATACATTGATGGAAGGCTATTTGCCAAAAAGACTTCTCGCAAATATGATTTGGTTTTAGTGGGCTTGTCTAATCCCCAAGACCTACAGGTAAACAGGCTTTTTACCAAAGAGTTCTTCTTTCTGGTCAGAAATAGACTAAAAGAACAGTCCATATTGGTTATGAGCCTCCCCGGCTCTTTGAGTTATTTGAGTGAGGAATTGAAGAATCTCAATAGCTGTATTCTCAATACTCTTAAGGAGGTCTATCCTCATATACGGATAATTCCCGGAGATAGCACAAACCTTTTCCTCGCCTCTCTTTCCCCGGAGGTCAATTCCCTCGCTCCCAGCCAATTAAGCAAAAGATTGGAAGAACGAAACCTTAACCTGAACCTTATCCTTCCAGGTTATATTGAATATAAGTTACACCCGAGATGGCTCAATTGGTTTCTAGATTCTCTCAAAGGCGGAACAGAGAAGACTAATCAGGATTTTAAACCTTTAGGAGTATTCTATAGCCTCTCTTATTGGAATGCCTTATTTTCTCCTTCCATGAGAGAACTGTTCACATCCCTGGGAAAGGTGAACCTTTCGCTTTTCTTTATTCCTATTGTCTTTTTCACCCTGGGCTTTTTGCTCTTTGGTTCTAAAATCAAAAATCTCTCCAGGGTCACTATTCCTATATGCATTGTCACCACTGGCTTTGCCGGCATGATATTTGACCTTGCTCTAATCTTTAGCTTTCAAGCACTTTACGGATATGTCTTTTATTGGATAGGACTCTTGGTAACTGCTTTGATGGTGGGTATAGGGGTGGGGAGTCTAAGAATCACCTTACTCTTAGAAAGAATTAAGAAAGATATCTCTTTATTTTTAAAGATAGAATTGGCTATAATTCTCTTTTCCCTAATTCTTCCCGCAGTATTTTTTATTCTCCGTGCCTACTTGGACCGGCCGGCAGTATTCTTTCCCTTACAAATAATTTTTTTACTACTTTCTTTCCTCTCCGGCCTTCTCATCGGTGCAGAGTTTCCTTTGGCAAACAAAATATATTTAGGTGGAGATTCTAATTTAGGCAAAACCGCGGGGCTACTTTATAGTGCTGACCTTTTTGGCGGGTGGATAGGTGGGATTATTGGGGGAGTGGTGCTCTTACCTGTTCTGGGGCTTTTACAGACCTGTATGTTAGTAGTTATGCTCAAATTAAGTAGCTTCCTTATACTTGCCTCATCTGCACGGAGAGAGGATATAAGAAGTTACCAGGGTCGGGGATAGTGTAAAATTTAATGGGGGGAAGGGGAATTATTTGGAGTGTCCCGACAAGTCGGGACTGGAGTAGCTCCGATTCATCGGAGCGTTAAGTTAAGCTTTACACTCCAAAGTAAAAAAGCCCCCCAAAGTTCTTGACACTAACAGGGTCGGGTTTTTGCTTGACTTAAAAACGAAAATTGTGTATAGTTCTAAAGAAAGTTGGAAAGTTAAAAAATGGAAAAGTAAAGGAAATAACTGGTTTATAAATGTATGTTTGGACAAGCAGATTTTTATAAAGACTCCAATGTCCGGCAACGGATTGGCGAATATTGTGGTGGGATAGAAGGCGATTTTTCAGCATTCACTGCTGAGTACCTGGTTGGGTATGGGGAATTCTTACGCCAGGCAGGTCTATCTCCAGAGGGATTCCTTTCTACTTCCCAGGATGGATTTTCCTGGATTCTGGAGAAGGGTCTGGACATATTCAGGTCAATTTGGGACCGGCAAAGTATATTAAGTATTCTCGATATAGAATATTTTAACCTTGACTTTCCCGGGGAGCCTTATTTATATCCTCAGGAGACCTTCCAGAAGTTGGAACCGGTTTATAATGCTGTTTTGACAGTTTTTTATAGATTCAATATAATTCCCTTAGTGGTTATGACTGGCAGGGGGTACCACTTCACTTCTCGTGTAGCCCTGGGAACGGGAACAGAGAAGAAACTGGAGAAAATTGGAAGAATAGAGGATACCCTCGCTGGCAAATACGCTACTTCTTCGGGAAGGCGACATCGTTCAGTCCCTTTCTCTCATGGCCGCATTTTCAACGGGATGGGTAGGTTAATGGAATACTTAGCCCATTTAGTTATGAAGAAAGTAAGGGGGAAAACGAGTATTCCTGTTGTGTGTACTGAAGTGGCTTGCCAGCCGGGAAAAAAGGGAAGGGAAGCCATTTCTTTAGACTTATCGATGTATGGTGATCCCATTTATTTACGGGATATTCGCTGTCCATTTAGTAGTTACCAGAAACATAAAGTTGAAAGGTATAAAGTAGGAGATGAAGTGTCCGAAAGGACTCCGGTGATAGTAGCTCTGCCTCGTGGAGGACTGGATTCCTTGCCAGAGCTCCTAAAGATTCGACAGAATTTTCATCAGGCTATAGAGTATGCTACCAGGGGCACGACAGAAATACCCGACCAATCTAAAGGGTTTGAAAATTTAATTAGAAGTTATATAAGGTCGCGACTCTATCAGTTCCATAAATACTTTGATTCCGAAGAACATAATCCCTATTGGGATTGGAGAAAAACATACGACCGTTTCGATTTACATAGCCTTCCTCCCTGTGTTTCTCATGCTTTGAGAGTTCCCAATGAACACCTTTTGAAGCCGACTAACATGCAGATTTTAACCAAGGTTCTCTCAGGGATGGGTTGGCATCCCAAACATATTGCCGGACTCGTAAGGTCAAAATTTGAGCGAGATTATGGGTGGGGGAATTTGTGGTTGAAGTATGATGCGGCTACAAGAGCAGACTTTTATGTGAGAACTTTTGCTGGGCTCCTGAGGGATGGTTCTGTGGATGGAGATGAACTTAATTGTCTTTCCCATAGAAGAAAAGGCTACTGCTGGAGACCAGACTGCGGCTTCAATTTATAAAAAGGGGACAGGCACTTTTTTACGATTCATCGGGAACATTTGTAGATTATCCCTTCATCGTCGAGGTTTCAAGAGGCAGGTCTTGGAGGTTGTTGATTGGATGGAAATCGGGCTTTCCACCGGCATTCTATATAAAAGTGATTTGATAGAATCCTTACAGTTAATAAAAGAAGCAGGATTTGACAATATTGAAGTTTGGGCTAGGATAGGAAAAGAAGGGAAGTGGATTCACTACGATTACCATAATTGGGATTACACCAGGAAATTGAAAGAGAAACTTAAGGAGCTCACTTTACGAGTGGTTTCTTTACATGCTCCTTTCTCTGAAGAACTGGATATTTCCCAGGTGGAGGAAGAGAAGAGAGCTTTCGCCATCTCTGAAATCAAAAAAGCAATAGATGTTTTAGAATTTCTTGAGGGAAACATATTAGTATTCCATCCCAGTACTGCTTCCTCACATTTTGACAATTTAACGCAAAAGATGTATCGCCTGTCTCAGGCGAAAAAGAGCATCGATGAGCTCCTGAAATATTGCCAGGATAAGCCCATAAGATTGGCTTTAGAGAATCAACTTCCCCATATTTTATGCGGGTATTCGGTCGATCTGTTGAAGTTAATTTGGGAAATAAATTCTCAAAAAGTAGGAATCTGTCTTGATACATCCCACGCAAATTTGGCCGAGAACGTTAACGATGTAGTTAAAAAGTTTAAGGATTGGATTGTAAGCCTCCATGTTTCTGATAATTTTGGAACCTCTGACGACCACAATATTCCTGGTATAGGAAATATAAACTGGCAAATCTTTGTCCAGACATTGAAATTGGTTAAATACGAAGGGGTATTTATGCTTGAGCTTCTGGAACAGGGTAAGGGATGGGATGTTCAGAAGGTGCTAAAGGAAGCTATTCAAAGTGTTAAGCAAATACATGGTCTTTAAGTGTAGGAGTCTAAATTGAAGTATAAATCTATTCGCGGCACGCGAGATATTTTACCGGAAGAAGCCAGGAAGTGGCAATATTTGGAAAAAGTTGCTCGAGAAATATTTCAAAAGTACGGGTATGAAGAAATACGCACGCCCATTTTTGAAGTAACAGAGCTATTCCAGAGAAGTATTGGAGACGACACAGATATTGTAACTAAAGAGATGTACACATTTTTGGATAAGAAAGGACGCAGCCTCACCTTAAGGCCGGAAGGGACTGCGGGAATAATCAGGGCAGTTATTGAAAACAATCTCTATCGACAAAAAAGAATCACCAGGTTATACTACCTTGGTGCAATGTATCGCTACGAAAGACCACAAAAAGGAAGGCAACGCGAATTCTATCAGATCGGAGCCGAACTTATCGGTCCCGATAATCCTGCCAGCGATATAGAAATTATTACTCTGACTTTGGAGCTTTTCCACGTTCTGGGGTTAAAAAATCTGACCCTTTACCTGAATAGCGTTGGTTGTCCACGTTGCCGAGCCAGGTATCGGGAAAGCCTTAAAGATTATTTTAAGGACAAAATTAAAATGATGTGCACTGATTGTCAACATAGGTATTCCCTTAATCCTATGAGGATTTTAGACTGCAAGGAAGAAGGAGACCGGGTATATATAGAGAAGTCTCCCAAAATCTCTGACTACCTTTGCCAGGACTGTCAGGAACAATTTGAAAAAGTGAAAGAGTATTTACACTTCCTGAAAATAGATTATACTCTCGACCCATATATGGTTAGAGGGCTGGACTATTATACAAAGGCTGCATTCGAGATAAAATATGAGGGGCTGGGTGCTCAAGACACTCTTGCTGCCGGAGGAAGGTACGACCGATTGGTTCATGATTTAGGCGGTCCCGATTTGCCTGCCGTGGGTTTTGCTTTGGGTGTAGAAAGAGTCATGGAGGTTATAGACAAAGAAAAGATTTCACTCCCTTCTGGCGTGCAAACAGATGTGTATGTAGCTACCTTAGGGGAGGAGGCATTAAAAGAATCTATCAAATTAATTCGTGAATTACGCCATGAGAATTTAAAAGTTTTGAATGATTTTAATCCCACTAGCCTCAAGGCGCAGTTACGACAGGCAGATAAATGGAAGGCAAAATTTGTCCTGATTATCGGTGAGGAAGAGCTTTCCGGGAAAAGAGCCACAGTGAAAAATATGAGCACTGGTGGACAGGAGAGCGTCCCATTTTCTGAACTGAAAGGATACCTGTTGCGAAACTGTTCCTAACTCAAGTCGCCAGGTTCACCATTAGAAAGGTCTGGAATCCCCGATGAATCGGGGGACTCCAGCCTACTGGTCGGTCGCCCTTTAAGGTGACGGAAACGGCACTCTAAAGAGTGTCCGAGGGGTTGAACATGCCTAAATTGAAGAGAACCCACACGTGTGGAGAATTAAGGAAGAAGAATGTTGGACAGGAGATAATCCTCTCAGGATGGGTGCACAAGTGGCGAGATCACGGAGGGGTCATATTTATTGACTTAAGAGATAGAGAAGGAATTACTCAAATTGTCTTTGGTCGCCAGGAAAGCTCTGGGGTGCGGGCTAAAGAATTGGAGACTCTAGCCCGGAAGCTGAGGGCTGAATACGTTATTAGCGTCGCTGGAAAAGTTGCTCCCAGACCGGAAGGAACAGCTAATCTTCAGTTGCCCACAGGTGAAATTGAGGTCTTGCCAGAAGAGGTGGAGATTTTGAATAAAGCGAAAACGCCTCCCTTTGAAGTTAGTGACCAGGTCGATGTGTCCGAAGAGGTGAGGTTGAAGTATAGGTATATCGATTTGAGAAGGCAAAAAATGCAGAGAAACCTGTTCCTGAGAGATAGAGTGTGTAAAGCCACCAGGAATTTCTTTGATGAGCATGGATTTATAGAAGTGGAGACACCATTTTTGACCAAATCTACTCCCGAAGGAGCGCGAGATTATCTGGTTCCCAGTCGGCTTAATCCCGGGAGTTTCTTTGCTCTGCCCCAGTCACCACAGCTATTTAAACAGTTATTAATGGTTGGTGGAATAGAAAAATATTTCCAGATTGTAAAATGTTTTCGAGACGAAGACTTGCGAAAGGACCGTCAGCCTGAGTTTACCCAGATAGATTACGAGATGTCTTTTACTGATGAAAAAGATGTTCATTCCATAACTGAGGAACTAATGGTTCGGGTGTTTAAGGAAGTATTGAAAATAGATATCCCCCTTCCTTTTCCACGGCTCACTTATGAGGAATCATTCCGTAGATACGGGACGGATAAACCGGACGTCAGGTTCGCTATGGAATTGAAAGAAATTTCAGATATCGCTGAAAAGAGCGAGTTCAAAATTTTTAAAGAAGCGCTGAAGAAAAACGGCATTGTTTGTGCTTTGAATGCTAAAGGTCTTGCTGAAACCAGCCGAAAGGAACTCGATGAGTTAAAGGAAATGGCTGGTGATTGTGGAGCAAAAGGTTTGGCTTGGATGAAAATGACCGATAAAACGTTCCAGTCACCTATAACCAAATTCTTTAAACAAGAAGAACTGGATGCAATTGCTGAAAGGGCCGAGGCCCAAAAAGGCGATTTACTGCTCTTTGTTGCCGATAAAGCAAAAATTGTCTATGATGCTTTAAGCAAGTTGCGCACCTTTCTCGGTGAACGCTTAAATCTAATTCCACGCAGGGCCCTTGATTTAGATTATCTCTTTTCTGAGCAACGGAAGATTTCTGTGGAACCGAGTTTTTTCTCTTTTGTCTGGATTGTGGACCCACCCCTTTTCGAATATAATGAAGAAGAGAAAAGATGGAGTCCCGTGCATCACCCATTTACTTCACCCAGGGAAGAAGCTTTTCCTTTCTTGGAAAAGTTAACAGAGCTCCCCAAAGATATGGAAGAAGTTTCCCAGGTTCTTTCCCGGGCATACGACCTGGTACTGAACGGTCATGAGATAGGGGGCGGGTCCATCAGGATTCATCAGAGAGATTTACAGGAAAAGATATTCCAATTATTGAAAATCCCCCCTCAGGAAGTTAAGGAGAAATTTGGATTTTTACTCGAATCTTTGGGATATGGGGCTCCTCCTCACGGGGGATTTGCTTTTGGACTGGATAGATTGGTTATGATTTTAACTGGGAGTAGTTCCATCAGGGATGTGATTGCTTTTCCTGTGACCCAGAAAGCTTTCTCTCCTTTGACTAATGCTCCCTCAGCAGTGTCAGAGAGACAGCTAAAAGAACTGCATTTAAAATTAGAAAAATAGATTTAATTATGAATTATAGTGTAGGAGTGTAAAGCGAAAGCTTTACTTTTTGTAGGGGAGGCACTCTGTGGCCTTCCGTCTCCACTAAAGTCCCCTCTCCCTTTGGGGAGAGGGTTAGGGTGAGGGGTCCCGACAAGTCGGGACACTCCAGTAGCATAAATCATAATTAAAGAAAAGGGAGGTGAAAAAAAATGAGGAAAGTTTTGGCACTGTTTCTTTTGAGTCTTCTTTTGTTAGTGTTGACCGGGTGTCCAAAAAGGCCTTTAGTTCCGCCAGTTGATCAGGCCAGGCTGGATGCAGAGGAGGCCATTGCTTCTGCTAGTAAAGCAATAGACGCTGCTTGGGAAGTTGGTGCTGATGTCACAATAGCAGAGTCTTTACTTGAAGAGGCACGAAGTGCCTTCGCCGAAGGCGACTATCCAACTGCTACTTCCAAAGCCTGGGAGGCAGAGGCATCTGCAAATGCAGCAAGAGAAGCGGCTTTAGCAAAGGCAGAAGCAGAGGAAGAAGAAGAGGAAATTGCAGAGGAAGAGGTGGTAGAAGAAGCACCAAGAGTTTATGTGGTAGGGACCTGGGAGAGGGATAGAGATTGTCTCTGGAACATTGCTAAGAAGACGAGATTTTACGGAGATCCTTGGAAGTGGAAGAGGATTTACAGAGCAAACCGGGACAAAATTGAGGACCCCGATCTAATCTACCCTGGGCAAAGGCTAAGTATTCCTTAACCATAATTTCACACCATAAGACTCAGCGAATGAACAAATTTTGCAGGAAAACGCGGAGGTAGGTATCTTACTGCCTAACAAGGTGCTGACCCTCTATGGCATAAGTAGAGGTTTGACCGCTGCTTTTTTCCATAATATATTACTGTTATAATAGGAGCGAAATTTGGTCAGTAAAAAGATTACTTTGAAAAGTAATAAAGAAGCTGTTATTCTTTTTGGACAATACGACGACAATCTTCGACTTATCGAAGCCTCCTTTCCCGTAGAGCTTTTCGCTCGAGGAGATACGTTGACCATAAAGGGAAACTCAAAAGATGTTAAAGATGTAGAGAGGTTAATCGATGAGTTGTTGAAAATTGTCCACAAGGACGAGATTCTAAGAACTCAACAGGTTGAATCTGCTATGAATATAATCCGTTCAACCCAGAGGAAAGAGCAGGAAAAGATTTTCTCAGACGTAGTTTATCTCACAGAGAAAGATAAAGAGATTAAACCCAAGACACTCCAGCAGAAGGTTTATGTTGATGCTATCCGGAATTACGATATTGTCTTCAGTATCGGTCCTGCGGGAACGGGGAAGACTTATTTAGCTTGTGCCTCTGCTCTGCAAGCATTAAAAGAGGAGAGAGTTGAACGGATAATTTTAACTCGTCCGGTTGTCGAAGCAGGAGAGAAACTCGGCTTTTTACCCGGTGATCTTTATGAAAAGATAAATCCTTATTTGCATCCCCTCTACGATGCTTTCTATTCCATGATTGGTCCGGAAAAGTTCCAGAGATATAGAAAACAAGAGATTATTGAGATTGTTCCTCTGGCTTATATGAGAGGTCGGACACTAGATGATGCTTTCATCATTTTAGATGAAGCTCAAAACACTACTCTTGAGCAGATGAAGATGCTTCTAACCCGTCTGGGATTTGATGCACAGGCTGTAATTACAGGCGATATTACTCAGGTGGACCTTGAGGATAAAAGGTTCTCTGGCCTCATTCAGGTGCAGGGAATTTTGAAGAAAGTCAAGGGAATAAAATTTATATATTTTTCCCAAGCGGACGTTATACGGCATCGGTTAGTTAAGAAAATCATTACTGCTTACGAGGAGTTTGAGAAGAGGAAACAATAGTTATGCATCCCGATTTTTAATCGGGAACATTTGTGTTTGCACAGATTGAATCTGTGCCTACAATGGTTTCTTGGAGTGTCAAGCGAAAGCTTGACGGGTGAAACTTTCGTTTCACACTCCGGGGATTTGTAGGTCCCGATTCATCCAGCCCCTAAGATTCGATTTTTGCAGGGGCTGGATTCATCGGGACAAGATTTTAAGGAGTTTGTTGTGGTCAGATGGAGACACTTTTTACGGCGATTTTTGATCGGACTTTTGAAATTAACTGACGAGAAAGGCCGGGAGAAAAAGAAAAGAAAAAGAGTTCCTCTTCGTGAGACTCGTGTTTCACCTTGGCTTATAGGAGTGGTTATATTTTTAATTCTTTTCTGGATTCTTCTGATAGAGTTTGGGTTTTTCTGGAAAAATGTCCTGGGACTCTTCTTATTTATCGGAATTATCGTGGTTATGCTCTCTGTCTATATAAAAAGATATGCTTTAGATCGAGGTGACCATAATTCTTTAGCAATTATCGGGTTAATAACAGTTATTATGGCTCTGATTATTGAAGTAATTCATGTGACACCCGAATTATCAAGCTATTTAGTTCCTATAGCTTCAGCGGGAATGTTAATTACAATTCTGATTAACTCGCATCTGGCAATGGTCGTCGTACTTCTGTTAAGTATTGTCTTAGCACTGATTAGTAGATTCAATTTCGACCTGTTCTTTTTCGCTCTGATAGGAGGAGTGGCTGGAATCTTCAGCAGCCTCGATGTGAGGCATCGCCGAGACCTCGTTCGGGCAGGGTTATACATAAGTGGCGCTAATATGGTGGTTATCGCGATGATTGGTTTAATAAGGCAAAAACCATTTACTCAATTGGGAGAGAATTTTCTTTGGGGAATTGGCAATGGATTCCTGTCCGTTATCCTGACTATGGGAATATTACCTTATTTAGAAGAACTTTTTTCTATTACTACCAATATTAAATTGTTAGAATTGTCCGATTTTAATCAGCCTCTATTGAAGAAACTAATGATGGAGGCGCCGGGAACTTATCATCATAGTATAATTGTAGGCAACTTAGTGGAAAATGCTTCAGAGTTAATTGGTGCCAATTCGCTTTTGGCGCGAGTGGGTGCATATTATCATGATATTGGAAAACTGAAAAACCCAGAATATTTTGCTGAAAACCAGGAAGGGCTATTAAGCAAACACGATGATTTGACTCCCAACATGAGTAGCCTGATTCTGATTTCCCATGTAAAGGAGGGGGTAGACCTGGCAAGGGGATACAAATTACACAGGCCGATTATTAATATTATTGAACAACACCACGGCACAAGTCTTATACATTATTTTTATCATAAAGCCATGGAAGAAAACAAGGCCTCTAAAGTGGGAGAGGAAAAATACCGTTATCCCGGTCCCAAGCCAAGGACTAGAGAAGCAGCCATTGTGATGTTGGCAGATGCTGTGGAAGCAACTTCTCGGACTGTAGAAGAACCTTCTTATGAACGATTGAGAAATGTGGTAGATAAAATGATTAATGATAAATTTATTGACGGGCAATTGAACGATTGTGATATAACCTTGGTAAACCTGCATCGAATAGCTGAAAGTTTCGCTCATACTCTGACAGGGATTTACCATACCCGTGTGGAGTATCCCAAAAAGGAATGAGAAGAGGATGAAGGGATAGTTTTCGGAGTCGCTCGGTCAGCTGCATCCCGATTTTCAATCGGGAAATCTGTGCCTACAATGACATTTGTAGGTCCCGATGAATCGGGACAAAAGACTTCTATCCCTTCATCCTTAGGGTGTTAAAAGGTTGAGGTAGTTTAGTGGTAAAGTTAACCGGGAGAAAAAAAGAGAAACGAAAGAAGGGTCTTTTAGTCAGTGTGGTTAATTTGCAAAATAAAGTCAAGATTGATAAAAAGTATATACAGAGGGTAGCAGAAGAAGCAGTCAGTTTAGGGAGTAGAAATAGACGGAAATTGGGACAAAGGGAATGCGAGGTGGGAATAATTTTCGTCAATAACAGTTACATCAAGAGATTAAACAAAAGATATAGGAAGGTTAACCGCACAACTGATGTGATTGCTTTCCCCATGGAAGAACATAGAGAATTTACTCCATCTATACCTTTTTCTTCTCGCCTTTTGGGTGATGTGTTTATTTCTGCAGAAAGGGCAAAGGTTCAGGCGAAAGATTTCAGGCATAGTATAAAGAAAGAAATTGCCATTTTAACTATCCATGGCATATTGCACCTTCTAAGCTATGACCACGCGAGGAGAAAAGACGGTCTGGTAATGAGAAACAAAGAGCAGGAAATATTAAACCAGATTAAGGATTTCAAAAAATGAAAATGGCGAAAAGGGATAGTTTATTTATGAGTTTCAATAGAGCATTAAAAGGAATCTTTCACGTTTTTAAGACGCAGAGGAATATGCGTATTCATCTGCTCATAGCGTTGGTTATACTGGTCATAAGTATATTTTTAAATTTGGACAGAAAGGAAGTGATAATTCTTTCCTTCACAATTTTTCTCGTACTAATCACTGAAATGCTCAATACTGCAGTGGAACTGGCGGTTAATCTGGTCACAGATAAATTTCATCCATTGGCAAAGACAGTTAAAGACATTACTGCGGGGGCTGTCTTATTCGCTTCTATAAATGCTGCTTTAGTTGGCTATTTGATCTTTTTCAGAAAAATGCACACGAGTAACCATTTTGATTCTTCTATTTTTGTTAAAATTCAAAAATCTCCGGAATACATTACCGCTGTTTGTTTGGCAGTAATTCTTCTTTTGGTAATTGTTGGCAAAGCTTACTCTAGGCAAAGGGTTCCTTTGAGGGGAGGGATGCCCAGTGGACATACTGCTTTTGCCTTTGCTCTGTCCACAGCCTGTGTGTTTATTTCTAAGAGTATCATCTTAGGTGTTCTGACATTAATTATGGCGATTATGATTGGAGAAAGTAGAGTAAGATCTGGTATTCATACGAAATGGGAAGTGTTTATGGGTAGTTTAATCGGTATAATAGCCACTATATTAATCTTTCAAATATTCAGTTAAGGCAGGTGGGCTCTAATTTTTCTATTGGCATTAGTTTTAGTTATTTTGCTCATCTTATCAAGTTTCTTCTCGGCAACTGAGACGGCTCTTGTCTCCTTAGGAAAGTTGAAAACAAAAGAGATAATTGAAGAGAAGAGATTTTACATTCTCCAAAACTGGCTGGATAATCCAGCTGAGTTAATCAGTGGAATTCTGGTTGGTAATAATATTGTCAATATCCTTTTCAGTGTTCTATTTACTTACTGGGCATTGAAGTCTCCTCTCTTTTCTGATTTGGGTCGGGGTTTGGCGGAGATTCTTATTTTAACAGTGGTTGTCCTTTTAATTCTCTTTTTTGGCGAAATTATACCCAAGACTTTTGCCCACACTTTTCCCGAGAGAATTGTCCTGTTGACATATCGTCCGTTCTTCTTCATTTTTCGCCTCCTTTCACCATTGGTGAAATTTTTTGTAAAGGTAGCGGAGATATTCATGGGTATGAAACTGTCCTTAAAGGCAACTAAAATTACCAAACAGGAATTAGAAGGGCTGATGGCGCAGGAGAGAGAAGAAGGGGTGATTGAAAAAAAAGCTGAAGAGATGATTAAAAAGGTCTTAAGTTTCGACCAGATTCCTGTTGAAAATGTAATGACTAAAAAGGCAAATATTGATTGGGTTGATATAAATTATTCCAAAGAGAAATTTATTGATGTGGTTGTAGAGACGGGACGGTCTCGTGTTCCGGTCTATAGTGGTAACGTAGATAATATTGAAGGAATAGTTTATGCCCGGGATCTTTTAAGTGCCTTGCAGGCAAAAGGTGAATTGGAAATAGAAGAGATTTTACGACCTGCATATTATGTTCCCCCGGGAAAAAAGTGTAATGAGCTTTTCCAGGAATTTAGAGAAAAGAAAATTCATGCTGCTCTAATTAAAGAAAAAGGGAAAATCGTTGGATTGGTAACTATGGAGGATTTGATAGAAGAGATTCTTGGTGAAATCGTTGACGAATTTGATTTAATAAGAGTTTAACGCGGGTCTCTAACTTACCCAAATGAAGGGGTTATCTTGATTCTTATAGAAGTTTTTGGTTTTCTTATCGTCTTTTTTTTGATGATATTTTTTGCGGGGAGCGAAACTGCTCTTACTAGCCTGCGTCGGATAAGAATCAAAGGGCTTGCAGCTGAAAGAGGTAGAGCAACACGGGGACTTTCTCTATGGCTACAAGACCCTAATAGACTTTTAACTACAATTCTAATCGGAAATGCAGTAGCAGTTATCTTTGTTTCTGTGTTGGCAACATCCGTGGCTTTAGACTTTTCTTTTTCGTATGGTTGGAATCAAAAACTAACTGTAGGCTATGCCGCTGCGATTGTTACCTTTCTCATTATCGTCTTTGGAGAGATTATGCCCAAGACATATGCCAGAAAAAATGCAGAAAAAATTTCTACCATTTGCAGTGAGCCACTGAGATGGATTGCCAAGTTACTCAGTCCTCTAAGCCAGGTGATAGTTGTTCCTGCCAATTTACTCATTCAGGTATTTGGCGGAAGGGGTTTGAAAGGCGTTCCTCTGTTTACCACGCAAGAAATTGGGACGTTAATTGAAGTAGGAGCGAGGGAGGGGGCACTGGATGATGAAGAAAAAAAGATGATTCAAAGTAGCCTGGAATTCGGAGAGACTATCGTGCGGGAAGTTATGGTTCCTCGCATTGATATGCAGTGTGTGGATATGAATGATGAGCGAGAGGAAATATTTAAGAAGATAATAAAGATGCCGTATTCCCGTATTCCTGTTTACAAGGGAAATGTTGACAATGTTATTGGAATTGTATACACTAAGGATTTATTGACAGCGTTGCGGAATAGAGAATTGATCATTATGGAAGACCTTATGCGCCAGGCTTATTTTGTGCCCGAAACGAAGAAGATTAGTGAGTTATTGGAGGAGTTTCGAAAGGGAAGAATGCATCTGGCTATAGTTGTCGATGAGTATGGAGTTACCGCGGGATTGGTAACCATAGAGGATTTAATAGAAGAAATCACCGGAGAGATTTTGGATGAATACGATGTCGAAAAAGAGACAATCATGAAATTGTCGGACGGAGAGGCTATTGTTTATGCCAAAGAGGATCTGGATAAGATTAATGAGGAGTTAGGTTTAGAATTGCCGGCTGAAGAGTTCGATTCACTTGGCGGATTAGTTGTTGATTTGTTTGGAAGAGTTCCCCGGACGGGAGAAGAAATAAATTTTGGCAATTTGAAGTTTGTAGTGCAGGAAGCCGATAGAAGGAAAGTAATTAAGTTGAAGATTGTAAAAAAATAAAAGGAAAAGTTATGGAAAAAAGAATTAAAGGATTTGCACTATTTTTGCCAGAAATAAGCGAATTATTGAGAGAGAAGAATTATGGCGAGTTAAAAAAATCGTTAAAAGAGGTTCCTCCTGTTGACCTTGCCGAAGGATGGAGCCAACTTTCTCTCCCGGATAGAAATATTATTTTTCATTTGTTAGATAAAAGACGGGCTATCGAGGTTTTCGAAGATTTAAGTTTTGGGGATCAAAAAATATTAATTAATAGTTTAGAATCCCAAGAGTTAGGTGAAGTTTTAGATGAGATGTCTGCTGACGAGAGGGCTGACCTGTTCGAAGAGTTGCCCGAGAAGATGGTAAAGAAACTTTTTAGCCTGATGAAAAAAGAAGAGGTTGAAGACGTAAAAGACCTCCTTACTTACGAAGAGGATACTGCCGGTGGCTTGATGACTACTGAGTTTGTGGAATTGAGGAAGGATATGACTGCCCGCCAGGCCATCCTGAAAATACAGGAATCCTTTCGTAGATACCATGGGGAGACAATTCAGGATGTTTACATAACCAATACCGAACACCGTTTGATTGGAGGGCTTTCTTTACAAGCCCTCATTGCTTCTCCCCCCGATATATTACTAAAAGATATTATGTCTCCTGTGCAGGTGATAAAGATTAATGTGAACATGGACCAGGAAGAGGTCGCCAAAATTTTCAGCAAGTATGACCTTTTGTCAGCGCCAGTGGTTGATGGTGAGAATAGATTGTTGGGCATAATCACTATCGACGATATTGTGGACGTAATTGAAAAGGAAGCAACAGAAGATATTTACGGAATGGGAAAGATAAGCGGAGTGGAAAGGGTAGCGGAAATTAATTATGGAGAGGCTTCTGCATTCACTTTAGTAAAGAACAGGGTGATTTGGTTATTCGTTCTATTATTGATTGGGACTTTCGTTTCCGGCAGGTTACTCAAAGGATATGCCGGGATGCTCCAGTCAGTAATTGCTCTGGCTATTTTTATTCCTATGATGATGGACTCCGGGGGGAATGCTGGTGCTCAGTCACTGGCTATGGTGGTGCGTGGACTGGCTACGGGAGAGGTCACACCCGATCAACTGTGGAAAATTGTTAAGAAAGAAATCCTCGCCGGGCTGATGAGTGGAATATTAATGGGGGTTATTGCGATGTTCGGTGTTTTCGTCTTACAGGGCTTTAATTTAAACCTTGCTTTTGCTGTGGGCTTTTCTCTAGCTATGGTGGTGACAGTAGCCACAGTTACTGGTGCCTTCTTGCCGCTCATATTTAAACGGCTTGGTTTTGACCCTGCAGTGGCAGCTAGTCCTTTTATTACTACTACTGTCGATGCTACCTGCCTAATTATATATTTTGAAGTCGCCAAGCGACTAATGTTTTAGCATTCCCATAGGAGGTTTTTTTGTCCTTATATAACAAAACTGAGGCAATTGTTTTGGGCCAGCATGATTTTGGTGAAGCCGATAAGGTTGTTACTTTTTATACTAAAGAATTTGGTAAACTAAAAGCAGTGGCCAAAGGGGTTCGCAGAATAAAAAGTAGGTTCGGCTCGGCAATGGAGCCTTTCTCACACGACCATCTAATGCTGTATATGCCCCGGAAGAGAGACCTATATATTGTTACTGGCTCAAGAATAATCCGCACACATAAAGAATTGAGGGAAAATTTCGATTCGTTTATTACCGGGAGTTACGTTACCGAATTAGTGAATAAATTAACAGAACCCGGGGAGCCAAATGGTCATCTATTCTCATTAATTTTGGAGGCTTTCCACCAGATACCAAAACAGGATAGAGATATTATAATAGTAATCTTCGCTATAAAATTTTTGGCGGATGCGGGTTATAAGCTCAATCTGGAAAAGTGCGTCTTTTGCGAAAAGTCCATCCCTCTCACTGAGCAAAAAAAATTGAGCATTCAATATGGTGGGATTCTCTGTGCAAAATGTCAATTTCGAGATGTTCAGGCGATGGATGTTTCCTTACTAACTCTTCGCTATCTTAAAAGAATTGGAATAGTTGATTTAACCAAAGTGGGAAGGATAAATATAGAGACCTCAATTAAGAATGAGTTGAAGAGAATAGTCCATTTTTATTTATCCCACCATCTCCCTGGTAGGTTAAAGACAGAAGAGTTTATGGAGAAGCTAATCAGCAGTTCGAAAATGTAGCAGGGGGCTTGTCCCCATAAAGGTTTTGGTCGCGTAGGGGTTTATCCCCGTAAAGATTTTGGTCGCGTAGGGGCGACCGCAGTTTATCCCGATACATCGGGATGGTCGCCCAAGTAAGAATTACGCCCATAAAGGGCTACACTACTCACAAATGAGGAAGACTTATGACTTTTGATGAAATTATAATGAAATTAGAGAGTTTCTGGTCACAGCAGGGATGCTTGATACTGCAGCCCTACGATGTGGAGAAAGGAGCAGGAACATTCAATCCGGCGACTTTTCTCCGTTGTCTGGGACCCAAACCATGGGCTTGTGCATATGTGGAACCTTCCCGCAGACCCAAGGATGCGCGTTATGGAGAAAATCCCAATAGACTGGGCAAGCACTATCAGTATCAGGTAATCATTAAACCCGCTCCGGCAGATATTCAGAAAATTTACCTGCAAAGCCTTAAAAAACTCACTATCGATTCTCGCCAGCACGACATCCGCTTTATTGAAGACGACTGGGAGTCGCCGACTCTTGGTGCCTGGGGGTTGGGTTGGGAGGTCTGGCTGGATGGTTTAGAAATTACACAGTTTACATATTTCCAGCAGATAGGGGGGCTCGATTTAGACCTGATTTCAGTAGAATTAACTTACGGGCTGGAGCGGATTGCTATGCACATCCAGAAAAAGGATAGCATCTTCGATATTGAGTGGTCGGGAGGAGTAACTTATGGCGATATCCACTTACAGGACGAGAGGGAATTCTCAAAATACGGCTTTGAAGACCTGGATATAGAAACTCAATTTAAGCTCTTTGCCATATACGAGAGTGAATGTGAAAAATTACTAGACAAGAAACTGGTAATGCCTGCTTATGATTACGTGTTGAAATGTTCTCATACTTTTAATCTTCTGGACGCCTGTGGTGCAATCAGTGTTAGCGAGCGTACTGGGTACATTGGAAGAATTAGAAATTTATCCCGGCGGGTAGCCAAATTGTATTTGGGAGAAGAAAGTGGTCGATGACCTGTTGTTAGAAATTGGAACTGAAGAACTTCCTGCTACGTATATTGAACCTGCATTAAAGCAGATAGAGACGCTTTCTAAGAAGCTCTTTTCAGAAGAACGAGTCCCATTTAAGGAGATAAAAACTTACGCTACGCCACGCCGGCTGATTCTATTTATGAGAGAAGTTGCCAAGAAACAGGATGACCATATTCGGGAAGTTCTCGGCCCGTCAAACAAGGTTGCATTTGATTCGCAGGGTAATCCTACCAAAGCCGCAATCGGCTTTGCTAAGAGCCAGGGTATAGAAGTGGGAGACTTAGTGACGCGAAAAATAGAAAAGGGAGAATATGTATTTGCCTTGAAAAAGGAACCCGGTCGAACTACGTTGAAGGTCTTACCAAAAATATTAAAACAGATTATAACCAGTATCTCCTTTCCCAAATCTATGCGCTGGCCCCAGAGCAACATAAGATTTGCCCGGCCTATCAGGTGGCTACTTGTCCTTTATGGCACAAAGACTGTAAATTTTTCTCTGGGAAAGCTTAAAGCAGCAAGGCTTACTCGAGGTCATAGTCTTCTTTCCACTAAGACCATTATGGTAAAAAATATTGCAAAATATGAAGAACTTCTGAAAAATAACTATGTTATCATCGACCAGGAAAAGAGAAGAAAGACCATCGAGAAAGCAATTACCAATGCTATTAGAAAAACTAAAGGTAAGTTATTGGAGGATAAGGAGTTGTTGGATGAGGTGAATTATTTACTGGAATATCCCACAGCAGTTTTGGGCCATTTTAAAGAGAAATACTTGAAACTTCCCCGGGAAGTTCTGATTATTTGCCTCAGGCATCATCTTAAGTACTTTTCCATTGTCGATAATGGAGGTAAACTATTGCCCTATTTTGTGGCTTTGAAAGACGGAATTTCCGAATATATGGACAATGTACGGGAAGGCTACCAGAGAGTACTTACTGCGAGATTAGAAGATGCTGAGTTCTTCTTTAAGCAGGACAGCAAAAGAAAGCTGGATGAAAATGTGGAGAAGCTGAAAGGAGTAGTTTTCCAGGAGGAATTGGGGACACTTTACGATAAGACGCAAAGAGTTATTAAGCTTTCTGAGATAATTGCCGGTTTAGCAAATGCAAATTGTAAAAAATCGACTCTCAGAAGAATAGCACTACTCTCTAAAGCCGACTCAGTTACTGAAATGGTTGGTGAATTTCCGGAACTACAGGGAATTATGGGTAGAGAATATGCCCGGATTTCGGGTGAAGAGAAAATAGTAGCCGATGGAATATACGAACATCACTTGCCTCTGTCAAGTAGCGGAGAGTTGCCACATTCCCTGGAAGGAGCGGTTGTCAGCATAGCCGATAAGGTAGATACCATTACCGGAGATTTTTGTGTTGGATTTATACCTTCGGGCTCACAGGACCCTTATGGCTTGCGTCGTCAAGCTCAGGGAATCACCCGCATAATTTTGCATAAAAAGCTCGCCTTGCCTCTCGATATTTTAATTGACGAGGCTTTAGGTTTACTAAAGAAATCGGCTCACTTCAGCCGAAGGAGACTGGCAGAAATTTCAGAGATTAAAAATCAGATTCTCCGATTCTTTCGCCCACGCTTGGAGTCGATTCTCACAGAAGCAGGAATTAACTATGATGAAATCGATGCAGCACTGGCAGTCGATTTTTCCGATTTAGTTGATGCTGAACTTAGAGCCCACTCTATCCATGAGTTGCGCAAGTCTCCTGATTTTGAACCAATCATTATTGCCTTTAAAAGAGCAAAAAATATTCTGAAACAAGCTGAGGAACGGAAAATCAAGGTTCAGAGTTCTCAGTTTAATGAAAAGGCGTTAAAGGAAATTGAGGAGAAAAAGCTTTGCGAAGGATTAAATAGAATCGAGAAGGAAACTGAGAAATTTTTGAAAGAGAAAGAATATCAGGGGGCTTTAGAGAAACTGGTGAGCTTGCGTAAGCCTGTGGATGACTTTTTTGATAAAGTAATGGTTATGGTTGAAGATAAGAAATTGCGAAATAATCGTCTGGCTTTATTAAATAGGATTGTCGATTTATTCTATAAAATTGCCGACTTTTCCAAAATAGTAGTAGAATAGTTTGTAGGCACGGTTTCAACCGTGCAAAAATGGTTTTGTAGAACCTCCCTTTCGGGAGGACTCCAATAATTCTGGAGTCCTTGCGAAAGCAAAGTTATAGCAAATAAAAGGAGGTAGGTTTAGATGGCAGGAAAATATGTGTATTTTTTTGGTGAAGGCAAAGCAGACGGAAAGGCTAAAATGAAAAATCTTCTGGGAGGGAAAGGCTCTAATCTGGCTGAGATGACCAATCTGGGAATTCGCGTGCCAGCCGGCTTTACCATTTCCACAGAGGTTTGCACAATATACTACGAAAACAAGGGAAAATTTCCTGAAGGATTAGAAAAAGAAGTAGAAGAGAATTTGAAGAAAGTAGAAAAGACAATGGGAGCAAAGTTTGGAGATACGGAGAATCCTCTCCTGGTTTCAGTGCGTAGCGGCGCTCGGGTTTCTATGCCCGGAATGATGGACACAGTGCTAAACATAGGCTTAAATGATGAAGCTATCAAAGGGTTGATTAATCAATCAGGGAATAGACGGTTTGCATATGATTGCTATCGTCGTTTTGTGCAGATGTATGGTGATGTGGTCTTGGGCTTGAAGCCAGAGGGAAAAGAAGAAGACCCCTTCGAAGTTTTACTCGATAAGAAGAAAAGAGAAAAAGGAGTGAAACTGGACACAGAACTCAATGGACAGGATTTGGAAGATTTAGTCAAAGAGTTCAAGGTATTGATAAAGAAAAGGAAAGGGGTCGATTTTCCCGATGCTCCCTGGCAACAGCTATGGGGAGCTATTGCTGCTGTGTTTAGGTCTTGGGACACCAAGAGGGCAGTTGAGTATAGGAGAATAAACAAGATTCCCTCTCACTGGGGGACTGCAATAAACGTGCAAACAATGGTCTATGGGAATTTAGGGGAGGATTCAGGTACCGGTGTGGCATTCACTCGCGATCCTGCTACAGGCGATAAGAGATTTTATGGAGAGTATCTTCTCAATGCTCAGGGAGAAGACGTGGTTGCTGGAATTAGAACCCCCCATCCCATAAATAAATTGGGAAAGAAAGATAATAATTTGATTTCCTTAGAAGAGGTAATGCCCAAAGTATATAAAGAACTGGAGGGCATCTACCAGAAAATAGAGCACCACTATAAAGATATGCAAGATATTGAGTTCACTATTCAAAAGGGAAAACTCTATCTACTACAAACACGGACAGGGAAAAGGACAGGCTTTGCAGCTGTAAGAATTGCGGTGGAGATGGTGGAAGAGGGATTAATAGATAAGGAGACAGCTCTTATGAGAGTGGAGCCAGGCCAACTGATCCAGCTTCTATCTCCTATTTTTGGACGCAAGGAGAAAGAAGAGGCAATTGGAGACAGTAAACTTCTTTCCCGGGGTTTAAATGCAAGCCCGGGAGCAGCTTCCGGCAAGGTGGTATTTGCTACTGATGAGGCAGTGGCCATGGTAAATTCTGGTGATGAAGTCATATTGGTCCGTCTGGAGACCTCTCCCGAAGATATTCAAGGGATAAATGTAGCTCAGGGTATCCTCACTGCTCGTGGGGGGATGACTTCTCATGCTGCTGTTGTGGCTAGAGGAATGGGTAAACCCTGTGTAGTCGGCTGCGGGGCAATAAATATCGATTACCAGAAGAAGAAATTTTCAGTGAATGGAAAAGTTATAAAGCAGGGAGATTACATTTCCATAGATGGTACCACGGGAGAGGTTATCCAGGGCAAAATGTCCACCTATCCTTCAGAGATTGCACAGGTGCTTATTGACCAGACTATAAAAAAAGAAGATTCTCTAATTTTTCAGCATTTCTCTAAACTTATGCAGTGGGCCGACAGCATCCGTAAGCTGGGAGTGAGAACCAATGCCGATACACCTAAAGATTCTAAGGCGGCTCGCAATTTTGGTGCTGAGGGGATTGGACTCTGCCGTACGGAACATATGTTCTTTGAAGGAGATAGAATAGATGCTATGCGGGAGATGATTGTAGCAGATGACATTGAAGGAAGAAAAAAAGCACTGGCGAAACTTCTGCCCATGCAAAGGCAGGATTTTATTGAGATTTTCAAGGCAATGCACGATTTGCCTGTAATTATAAGAACGCTCGATCCTCCTTTACACGAGTTTTTACCGCATACGGATAAAGAGATAAAGAATCTCGCTAATAAAATGAATGTTCCCTATGAAAAACTCCAGGCCAAAGTCATCAGCCTTCACGAGACGAATCCTATGTTGGGACACCGCGGCTGTAGATTGGGGATTACTTATCCGGAAATTACTGAAATGCAGGCACGGGCAATATTTGAAGCAGCCTGTGAAGTGGATAAACAAGGGATAAAGGTTATTCCTGAAGTGATGATTCCTCTGGTAGGAGATGTGAATGAATTTGTTCATCAGAAGAGAGTGGTGATGAAGGTAGCCGAAGAGGTAATGGACAAGTATGGAGTTAAACTTAAATTTTTGGTAGGCACGATGATTGAGATTCCCAGGGCCTGCCTCACTGCTGATGAAATTTCTAAAGAAGCAGAGTTCTTCTCCTTCGGAACAAACGACCTCACTCAGATGTGTTTTGGATTTAGCCGGGATGATGCGGAGAAATTCCTTGCAGAATATATGGAACGGGGAATTTTGAAAGACCCTCCTTTCCACACGCTCGACCAGAAAGGCGTGGGAGAGCTGATGAAGGTGGCGATTGAGAAAGGAAGAAAGGGCCGACCAGATTTAGAAGTAGGCATTTGCGGTGAGCATGGAGGAGACCCCCAATCAGTAAAGTTCTGCCATCGGGTAGGAATGGATTACGTCAGCTGTTCACCCTATAGAGTTCCCGTCGCCCGCCTTGCCAGCGCCCAAGCAGTCCTCGAAGAAAAGAAAAAAAGTTCATAGTAATTGCCTCGTAGTAATAAGATAGTTATACCTTATAAAAAGAACCACGCTTATCAGTTTGTCTTACAAGGAAGTTTATAGTTAATTTTTAATTTGAGTGTAAAACCTCAAAGCAAAAGGGTTTTTAAGAAAAGGAGATGTAGGCAGGGGGCTGAGGGGGTGGGTTTGCTAAACCGAAAGAACTCGTCGAAAAAATAGTTTTCTCGTCCATCTCCTACAAAACAGCCACAGGTATTTACATAGTCACGATTCTCGCTTGACAAAATAGAGGGTAATAATTATACTTTATATATGGGAAGTAAACTCATTATTGAAAATAAAATGAAGAAAAAAGATTCGCTTAAAGCATTTGCTACTTTTCTAATCTGGTTTGGAGTGCTTGGAATTTTTTTATGGGCATTGGGAAAATCTTTGGGTTGGATACATAGCGCTGAATTTGTTAATATGATACCTTATTTTTGCGGAGGTAGTGGTATATTAGGAATATCTATATATTGTGGTAAAGTACTTGCAAGACTTGATAGAGTAGAAAAAGATATTGAAAATATAGACGGAAAAGTTGATGAAATTGTTAAAGATACTTCGGCTATTAAGGCTACTATTGGAGCACATGACAAACGAATAGATGGGATTGAAAGAAAGACTTATGATAATCCCTCAAAGGAGAGTAAATAAGTGTCCGTATCAACACATGATATAATTATTGAAAAACTCAGGTCACTTCTGATAACAGAGGGGCATAAAGTTAGAGTTAATCCTGGACAAGCGAGAAGATTTGGTGTAATTGGCCCTAGTACAACATCAAACGAGAAAATAACTTATTACCCCGACCTTTATACTTATGATGAGAATAAAAAAAGAGTTATTGGTATATTTGAAGTTGAGACTTCTGAAACTGTAAGTGAAAATAGCGTAGAGCAATGGAAATTGTATACTAAAGGTTCTGCAAAATTTTATTTAGTTATTCCTAAAGAAGATTTGGAAAAAGCGAAGACGTTGGCAGCGCAACACAATGTAGAAGTAGAAAAATTTTATACATATCAAAAATAATTCAGATATTGACAAGAATTTTGATACTTAAATCATCTTAAAATATTCTAAATATCATAAAAATCAAACTCCAACAGCACCTGACTAAACTTTATCCCTGAGCAATAATGTTCAGGGTTTTTTGTTTGCTTTTTGCAAAAGATTTTTGTAGAATACTATTAAAAAAGGGGTCAGAGTGATTTTTAACCATGATAATTGATTTAGGGCTTGATTTTTGAAGTTTTGAAATGGAGATCCATCCGCCTCAGGAGGATAAATAGTCGCTGTCCCTATTTTTCCTATTTTTCCTATTTTTCTATTTTTCATAGGATTGCGTGTTATAGATATATCTGATCCACACAGCCCTATAGGGTCGACCCGATATATATAATAGAAATCCACGAAAATACTCCGCTTTTGGACACTTTTTGGACACCAATATAGAAAATCATTTATAAAACAGGAACGATGCAAATAGAGGAATTTGAAAAAATGGTTCAGGAAGCTCTTGAGGGTATTCCTGACAAATACAGAAAAATTCTGAGAGAAGAAAAAATAGAAATCCTTCCGCGAGAAAATGCTCCCCCGGGAATGAAGGAAAAATTCCCGAATAAAACCGTTTTTGGTATTTTTGTTGGCATGTCCTTGAAACACAAAACGGTCTTTTCCATTCAAACTGAGCCGACAAGAATAGAACTCTATAAAGAAAGTTTTGAGAAAGTATTTGGTACAAAGGTGAGCGAAGCAATAAAAGAGCAGATTAATCGCACGGTAATTCACGAAATAGCCCATTATTTAGGTTTCACTGAGGAAGAGATTCATAAAAGGGGTTACTAATGTCTGACCTGATAACCATTAGAAAAAGGGTCAGGGTGATTTTTAACCATGATAATTGATTTAGGACTTGATTTTTGAAGTTTTGAAATGGAGATCCATCCGTCTCAGGAGGATAAATAGTCGCTGTCCCTATTTTGTCCCTATTTTAGAAAAGTTGAAAAAATAACTTCCGGCAAGGTAGTGACCTCATTGGATTTTAGTATAGTTTAGCAATTTTGTCAAGATTTAGGAGAGAAAAATGGAAAAGCGAACATTAATGAAGTCACAGAAAAACGATATATTCAAAGTTATTCGTCATATGGGGCTTAAACCTTCAGAATTCCAATGGGAAGAACGTAATAGCTGGTGGATGGCAGATGTGCAGGTCTCTGCACTTCTGCATCGGCGCACAGGTTATTACTTTGTCTTTGATTTTGATGGAGAAAGCCATAGAGCTGAACGTTCGCCAGGACGGGATTCTCCAGTAGAAAGAGAGCTGACAGAACATTGGGGTATCCAATGTCAGTATGCTATGGGATGGCTCGGTTATCTAAAAAGGGAAGTTGAAGCTCCTGACTTATGGACTATTTTCTTGCGGGAGACAAAATTGACTGAAGCAGCGCCATCGGCTCATATTACCAACAGTCCATTTGTTGTAGAGGAGCAAAGAGATATCTCCACTCGCTTGAGGGAAATTGAGAAACACTTGATTACGACGCAGAATCTCACAAGAAAACATACAGAGTTCATAAGAAAAGAGTTCGATTATTTAAGGAAAGCTGTGAAACGCGTTGGTCGTCGAGATTGGTTGAATATAGCCTTTGGTGTTTTATTTTTGATAGCGGCAAAAATTAAACTTGACCCAAGCGCGGCACTCGAGTTATTCCAGCGTGTAACAGATAACCTTCGCCATATTATCAGTAAGACTCCTTTATTGCCTTAAGATTTTTAGGGGAGAGGAAAAGGGGGATTTATGGAAGAAAACGTTAACAAGGCAAAAACATAGCAATTTTATCAAAATTCTCTTTTGGAGCATAGACAAAATAGTCCAGTTATTTTAAGTTAGCAAAAGTGAAACTTATCGAGAAGGAGGTTTCTATGTTTGCAAATATTCTTTGGGTAGGAAGCTTGATGGGAACTGAACCACTATGGTGGGATAGAAAGGCAAAATCGAAGAAATGAGAAACTGGAACATTGGGATGAGCAGGCTCATCGCCGATATAGATTTTTAATCGGTGAATGGAGAGGCACTAGAAGAGCAAAATGTACAAGAACTGGTAAATTCGTTTCTATGGAGATAGTTCGTAATTATTTGGATAATAAGATAGATTAAAGAAGACAAAAATATATGAAAAATAATTGTTGCTAAACTGAAATATATGGATTTGCTTCGCTTATTTTAAGTTATACGAAATCGGCCACAAGTCACACAAGGAGTGTATCCCATGTCAGCAGAAGAAGACAAGATCCTAAAGGTTGAAACCAAGCTACAGAAACTTGGTCTCATCCTCTCAGAACCATTAAAAACCCCACCGGGGGTGAAGTTACCCTTCCCGTGGGTGAGGGTGCGCGGCAATAGGGCCTACATCTCGGGACACGGTCCTCAGAACCCTGATGGCTCAATCGCACATCCGCTGGGCAAAGTGGGCGCGGACTTGTCACTAAAGGAAGCCTACCAGGCAGCACGGCTAGCCGCACTGTCTATCCTGGGGAGCCTCAAGCGTGAACTGGGCGACCTGGACCAGGTAGTGGCCTGGCTAAGGGTCTTTGGTATGGTCAATTCGGCACCCGGCTTCAACCAGCAACCACTGGTGATAAATGGCTTCTCCGACCTGATCCTTGAACTGTACGGACCCGAAAGGGGACTTCACGCACGCTCGGCCGTGGGTATGGCAGAGTTGCCGTTCGGCATCCCAGTCGAGATTGAGGCCGAGGTCGAGATCATCGGTTAGCATCCGAATTGGCCTATCCATCGAGCAGGTCTTTGACTGCGTTGAGGTCGCCCCGCTTTTTGTTTGGTTTTAAAAAGGAAAGCTTTGCTAAACCGAAAATCTTCCGACGACAAATCAAACCATAGACGATAAACATATCCATCATTCTCCACTGAAAGTCACCATTTTGTGCCTATTTTGGACACTTTTTGGACACCAATATAGAAAATCATTTATAAAACAGGGACGATGCAAATAGAAGAATTTGAAAAAATGGTTCAGGAAGCCCTTAAGGGTATTCCTGACAAATACAGAAAAATTCTGAGAGAAGAAAAAATAGAAATCCTTCCGCGAGAAAATGCTCCCCCAGGAATGAAGGAAAAATTCCCGAATAAAACCGTTTTTGGTATTTTTGTTGGCATGTCCTTGAAACACAAAACGGTCTTTTCCATTCAAACTGAGCC
>WJOT01000123.1 GCA_009619095.1 Clostridia bacterium | reverse complement strand
CCCACCCTCTTGTGTTTAATTTTGCCCTTAGACGTAAATTTAAACCTCTTTTTAGCACCACTATGAGTCTTTATCTTAGGCAAAATCGCCTCCTTTATCTAAAACCAGACAACACTCCATTCCATAGTCTTTCCATCCACAAATTCTACTCTTTCTTTTGTTCAGTCTGTACCTTTTTCTTGGGAACAAGCAACATCGTCATTCGATACCCGTCCAAACGAGGTTCCTGCTCACAGTTGGCTATGGAAGAAAAATTTCCTTTGATTGTTTCCAGAACTTTTCTCCCTAAATCAGCGTGACTGGTTTCCCTTCCTTTGAAATTAATTGTGACTTTTACCTTGCGTTCGGTCTCCAAAAACTCCCGGATGTGCTTCGACTTAACATCCAAATCGTGTTGCCCTATTGTGGAACGCATTCTCACTTCTTTTAACTGACCAACCCTCCTGTGTTTATGCGCCTCCTTCTTCTTCCTCTTCTGCTCATAACGGTACTTGCTATAATTCATAATTTTGCAAAGAGGAGGCGTCTGCCCAGGAACAATCTCTACTAAATCCATCTGTTTACTACGGGCGGCAAGCAAAGCTTCTTTGATTTCTACAACCCCTTGCATCTTACCTTCTTCATTAATCAACTTAACCTGTTTATCTCTGATGTTTTCATTTACTCGCAACTTCGCTTTTTTTACTATAAGCCATCACCTCCTATGATATAAAAAAAGTCCGCCGTAGACGGACCTCACAGTTTCCTATCTCAAAAATGACAACCTTTTCGGAATTTCCTTAAGGTGAGGCATAGCCTACTTCCGAACTTTTATACAAAATATCTCTCTCGCTTGTCAAGTGAAAAAATCTATTATTTATAACCAGAACTTTGGGCTTTTTTCATGAACTGTCTCAAAAATTTCTTATTTGTCTTCTTCCAGCTCCTAATTAAATATCTGCATTATTGGGTTTATCTTCTATTTTTTATCTCTTCCGATATGTCTTCAATGAATTGGTTAACCTTAACAGGACCAAGGTCTTTCTGGTCCCTTCTTCTTACAGCGACTGTCTCTGATTCCACTTCCCTCTTTCCAATGACTAACATATAGGGAATTTTCTGAAGCTGCGCATTGCGAATTTTTTTATCTATTTTCTCATTAGCAAAATTTGCTTTCACTCTTATAGACTTTTCTTTCAACCGATTATAGACTTTCTGACCATACTCCTTCTGTAAGTCGGTAATAGTTAGAACCGTTGCCTGCACAGGAGCAAGCCACACGGGAAAAGCACCTCCATAATGTTCTATTAGAACTCCAAAGAATCTCTCCAGGGAACCCAAAAGTGCCCGGTGAATCATTATTGGTCGGCGACGTTGCCCACTGATGTCTATAAAAGTAATATCAAACCTTTCTGGAAGATTAAAATCCACCTGAATGGTGGAACATTGCCATGCTCGACCCAATGAGTCTTTTATTTTTATATCTATTTTGGGTCCATAGAAGACCCCCTCGCCTGGATTAACCACATAGGCAAGTTTTACTTTCTCCAGTGCCTTCTTTAATGCCTCCTCTGCCTTCTTCCAACTCTCCAGAGTTCCCACATATTTTTCTGGCCGTGTACTTAAAGCAACATCATAATCGGAAAAGCCAAATGTCCTTAACATGAAAAGAACAAACTTAATCACCCCTACAATCTCATCTTCTAACTGTTCAGGACGACAGAAAATGTGAGCATCATCCTGAGTAAACCCACGAACCCGCATAAGGCCATGCAGGACTCCCGAACGCTCATAGCGATACACAGTTCCCAGTTCTGCCCAGCGAATTGGCAAATCACGATAGCTTCTCACCTTAGTTTTATAAATCAGTATATGTCCGGGACAATTCATTGGTTTAATTATATACTTCTGCCCCTCGATGTCCATAGGCGAATACATATACTCCTGATAGAAATCGACGTGACCGGAGGTTTGCCACAAATCTATTCTGGCAATATGGGGAATGTCTACGAGCTCGTATCCATTTTTTAGATGTTCATCTTCCCAAAAATCCTCTATTACTTTCCTGATACGTGAGCCCTTAGGATGCCAGTATATTAGTCCAGCTCCTGCTCTCTCGTGCATACTGAAAAGGTCAAGCTCAACCCCTAATTTGCGATGGTCTCTCTTTTTAGCTTCTTCCAGCAAATATAGATATTTATCCAGCTCCTCCTGGGTAAAAAATGTTGTTCCGTAGATTCTCTGAAGGCTCTCCCTCTTCTCATCACCCCGCCAGTAAGCACCAGCAACGCTCAACAACTTAAAATATTTTACCTCATCTGTCGATTTGACATGGGGACCTCGACAGAGATCAATAAAGCCTCCCTGCTCATAAATAGTTACCTTCTCATCATCCAGGTCTTGAATCAGCTCAACTTTATACTTTTCCCCTCTATCACCAAAGAATTTCAGCGCCTCTTCTCTCGACTTTTCAGAACGAACGAAGGGATAATTCTTTTTGATAATCTCTTTCATCTTTTCAGTAATTTTTTCTAAATCTTGGGGAGTAAAAGGCTCCCTCTTATCAAAGTCATAGTAAAAACCATCAGCAATGGGTGGTCCGATAGCAAGCTTTACACCAGGAAAAAGCTCAGTAACTGCATGCGCCATAATATGGGAACAGGAATGGCGCAGTGCCTCTAAATCTTTCTCAATTTTTTCGTTTCTCTTAGCCACTTGCATCTCCTAACTATAATCAATAACTCTAAAATTATTGGTGGGCGGTACTGGACTTGAACCAGTGACCTCATGGATGTCAACCATGCACTCTAACCACCTGAGCTAACCGCCCAAAAATAAAAAAAGTTATAAAAAAAGTGACAGGTACTTTTTTGGGTCCTGGCGTCCGCCCGAAAAGGCGGAAAGCTCCCCCTTTTCATCGGGGGACTCCAGAAATTTTTGGAGGCGCGGGTCGGATTCGAACCGACGAATAAAGGTTTTGCAGACCTCTCCCTTAACCACTTGGGTACCGCGCCATAAATGATAATAGTATTGGGTTTTTTATTTATAGCACAAATAACTGCTTTTGTCAATAATATCCAATCGCCGTCTCGAAAAGTAACACGAACGGAAGGAATAAAATTTGAACTACTCCGGCAAATTAAAAAGCGGGGCGACCTCACGTTAGAGACCCCGCTTAAATAAATCCCTATTCAGTTGTCTACGTGAGGTCATTACTCTCTTTCAAAAGTGTTCATTAAAATGTCCAAACCATAGTAAAATTGACAAAAATTTACAAAGATATCAAACGTCTTTTTTGTCGTTTTTATCATCGACAGAATGATTTCCAGACGAGAAATCTTAAGAATTATTTTTTGGTTTTACTATGATTCTATTATGTCCGAGCGCCTCTTACCAGAAGCGCCGTCCACCACCGCCACCACCACCGCCACCGCCACCGCGTCTTCCTCCACCTCCACCACGGCCGCCTTGGGGACGAGGGCGAGCCTCATTAACCTTAAGTGGTCGTCCCTTTAACTCCTTGCCATTCGCTCCGGTGATCGCGGCCTGGGCTTCAGCTTTAGCGGGCATTTCCACGAATCCGAATCCTCTTGATTCGCCACTGAACTTGTCCTTAATAATAGCGGCGGTTTCGACCTTCCCAAAGGCTTCAAAAGTTTGTCGTAAATCCTCTTCGGTGACATCACGCGACAGATTGCCTACGTAGATGTTCATTTTCACCTCCTTTAAATCACTCAATACCAATAACCTTTATATCGAAAGTAAGATCCTTTCCGGCTAAAGGATGATTGAGGTCAACAGTTATGTTATTCTCAGTTATATCTGTTACTGTCCCCGGTATTGGTCTTCCGGTTTGGTCTTGTAGTCTTATCATCATACCTTTCTCAGGTTTAAAATTTTCGGGTAAAGAATTTTTGGGGACCTCCCTTATTGCAGTTTCATCTCTTTTCCCATAAGCATCTTCCGGTTTTAGAGTGACTTTCTTTTCTTCATTCAGTTTCATTCCTTCTACTGCTTTATCAAAACCGGGTATTACTTGTCCACTCCCCACAGTAAACTCTAATGGCTCTCCCTCCTTTGACTTATCAAATATAGTCCCATCGTTTAGGCTTCCTGTATACTGGACTTTGACTCTATCTCCTTTTTTAATCACCGTT
>WJOT01000040.1 GCA_009619095.1 Clostridia bacterium | reverse complement strand
TACCCGCTTTCTTGTCATAGGTAAAAGTTTCCCAGGAAAAAGTGGACAAGACAAAACTTCCATTCTTTTCTCCGTAAAAGATAAGGTGGGAGCGCTTCACGATATGCTTATCCCTTTCCGGGAAAATAAGATCAACCTGACTAAAATCGAATCCAGGCCGACCAAGCTCCGAGCCTGGGAGTATATATTCTTTGTCGACTTCGCAGGACACGTCGAAGAAGAAAATGTGAAGCGGGCTTTGAAGCAACTGGAAAAAGAATGTCTACTTCTTAAGATATTGGGCTCTTATCCAAGGAGCGAGTGATTTTGGAGGATACTTTGATGATTGAAAAACTTGTGAGAAAGAATGTATTAGATTTCCAACCTTACCTTCCTGGTAAGCCAATCGAGGAAGTGAAGAGAGAGTTAGGCCTTGCCAGAGTGGATAAATTGGCTTCCAATGAGAATCCTCTGGGTCCTTCTCCTCGGGCAGTCAGTGCCATGAAAAAGGTTCTCAATCGAGTGAATCTCTATCCAGATGGAAGCGGTTTCTATTTAAAGAAGGTCTTAGCCAGAAGGCTAAAAGTGAAGCCAGAAAATATTATCCTTGGTAGCGGAACGGATGAAATAATCGAAATCATCGGGAAAACTTTCTTGGACCCCATTGACGAAATCATAGTCTCTAAGCATGCATTCATTCGCTACGAAATGGCCGGAGAACTGATGGGTTGTCAGGTTAAGAAAGTCCCTATGAAAAATTTTACGCATGACCTGAAGGCAATGAAGAAGGCAATAACTGAAAAGACAAAAATAGTGTTTATAGCCAACCCTAACAATCCTACAGGAACTTATGTTACAGAAGAGAAAGTAGAAAAATTTATGAATGACCTGCCAGAAGAGATAATGGTGGTATTTGATGAGGCTTACCGGGAATATGTGACCAGGAAAGATTATCCTAAGACGCTTTCCTATGTTAAGCAAGGGCGGGTGGTAATTGTGTTGCGCACCTTTTCTAAGATTTACGGTTTGGCAGGTTTGCGGATTGGCTACGGAATAGGGAAATCTGAATTGATTGGTTTTATGGAGAGGATTAGACCTCCATTCAATACCAATTCGCTGGCTCAGATAGCAGCTCTGGCCAGCCTTTCTGATGAGACTCACCTTAAGCGGAGTCGTAAATTAGTTAGCAATGAGAGAAAATACCTGGAGGAAAATCTGGAGAAGATGAATATTAAATTCGTTCCCTCGGTGGCTAACCATATTCTACTCAAGGTAGGTAATGGACAAAATGTATTTGAAAAACTATTGAAGAAGGGAATAATTGTAAGAGCTATGATTGAATACGATTTACCAGAATTTATCAGGGTAACCATAGGTCTGCCTCAGCAGAACAGGCGATTCATTAATGCCTTAAGGGAGGTAACAGCTGTTGTCAGAAAATCACCAAAATCAACCAATATACGTCAAAAATCTTGACATTTTGAGAATAATTTGCGATCCCTGGCCGTGGCTCGTGCCAGGCACGGGCAGGCATATTATATATGGGGCTGAGTTATGAAGAAATTAGTGGTTATGAAGTTGACCCGGGAATATGTGGTGGTAAATGGTGAAACATGCTTTTATGCAAGAGTTTCCACAAGAAAACAAGAGGATAATTTAAATAGGCAAGTTAAGAAATTAAGAGAATAAGGAGTTGGTTGACGACATACTTGTTTTAATAACTTCCTTTAGTGCCCGCTTATATGGTAAGCGTGGCGAAAGAAGGAGCCTCAAGGGAAAATTAGGGTTATGAGAAAAATCATACATGGTGAAATATATAGCGTCAACTTTGAGTGCTTGGATAGATTAGTCGCAGATTGGAGTTCCTGCTACCGTTTCTGTTTTTGTCGGTTTCAAAAGGATAACTTAAAATTTAATGATGTCCGCAATCAGGCAAAGGCTAGCTATCCTTGTTTAAATACGCGGCAGATAAGCGATGCAACTTTAGCAGCACAGGCTTTATTCAGGAGAGTGGAAAATAAGAAGGTTATATTCAGCGGAAGGGGAAATTGGAACAGATTAATAAAGGGGCAGATATCAAAAGAGGAATGGAGAAACAAAAGGGACAACCAAATATACTCAAGAGGAGATATCACCAAGAAGCAAAACCCGAATATTAGATTGCTAAACAAAAATGGAGACTTCTATATAAGGGTAACTATTGGTCATAGAAGATTTGAAGAATATAAATTATTTATGCCTGCTAAATTTAAAGAAAACTTGTTATCATTATTCTATTCAAGAGAACCTTATAATGTTCGTTTAACTAAAAAAGACCCTACCCACTATAGAGTCACCGTTGATTATGAAACACCAAATCCAGAACCCAAAATAGACTTCTCAAATGGAAGCATAGGAGTCGATGTAAATCCTGATAGAGTAGCTATCTCTGAAATAAGGTCTGATGGTAATTTAATTAAATCTTTCACTATCCTCAATAACCGGATGTTCTTTGCCTCTACCAGAAAAAGGAATTACGAGATAAACTGCATTGTTAAACAGATTATCAACCATGCCTTAAGAGATAACAAGGCAATAGTATTTGAGAACCTGAAATTCAAGAAAGAATTTGAGAATCAAGGCAGGAAATTTAACAGAGTAAAATCAACATTTGTATGGAAGAAACTACTTACACTACTTGAACACAAAAGTATTGAAAATGCAATTATGTACAGAAAAGTCAATCCTGCATTTACCTCGGTTATAGGCAAACTTAAATATCAGAAGATGTACAACCTCTCAATACATGAGTCTGCTTCTTATGTCATAGCAAGACGTGGATTAGGTTTCAATGAGAAGTTATCCCTCTATAAGTACCCATCTAAGCCCCTGAAGGAGTTAATCCTTGACCGTGCTGGAGATAGGACAAAACGAATTCACTCATGGGCTTTATGGAGAATGCTGAGGGATAATTATAAAGCCACGCTCACAGCGTCTCAGGGCAGACTGTTCAACCTAAAAGAGTTGAATGGCAATCCCTGCTGTAAAGGTGGGAATCCTTTAGGCAAAGACGTCTCTTTATAACTGGTCGAGAGGTGCTTAAATGATTAACCATTTAATAGGGCGAAGAAAGGCGTCCTTCAAAATCTACCGATTTTGGTGGGTTTTGTAAACCAGGTTATGGATAAATGTTCTTAACACTGAAGCCAGGAACCACAGAGCAAGGAATTGAAGAGCTGGTTAAGAAGATAGAAGAGTTGGGATTTCGAGCCCACATTTCCAGGGGTGCTGAGAGAACAGTAATTGGAGTGATTGGTGAGAATGCTATAGCTGCCAGAGAGGTGTTTGAAGGGTTCTTTACTGTGGAGTTGATCACTCCCATTTCTAAACCTTACAAGCTGGTTAGCAGGGAATTTAAGAAAGAAGATACGATAGTTAAGATTGGTGATGTTACTATAGGTGGAAAAGATATAGTGGTTATGGCAGGACCCTGCTCGGTGGAGAAGGAAGACCTCCTTCTCTCTATTGCCAGTAGCGTGAAGAAGGCAGGAGCAAAGGTTCTTCGTGGGGGGGCTTTCAAACCGAGAACTTCTCCCTATTCTTTTCAAGGATTGGGGGAGAGGGGACTAAAGTATTTAGCCAAGGCCAAAAAGGCAACTGGACTGTTGGTAGTTACCGAGGCTATGAATATCCAACAGGTAGAGCTGGTTTCCCGCTATGCAGACATCATTCAGATTGGAGCTCGCAATGTTCAGAATTTCGAGCTTTTGAAAGAAGCTGGCAAAAGTAAAAAGCCAATACTACTTAAGCGAGGTATAGCTACAACAATCGAAGAGTGGTTGATGTCTGCTGAATACATTGTTTCCAATGGAAATTCAAACGTGATTCTCTGCGAACGAGGGATTAGAACTTTCGAAAGCGCTACCAGGTTTACCTTAGATTTAAACGCAATTCCGGCTATAAAAGCCTGGAGCCATCTGCCAGTAATTGTAGACCCCTCGCACGGGACTGGCGTGCGTGATTTTGTGTGTTCGATGTCCAAAGCAGCAATTGCTTGTGGGGCCGATGGTCTGATTATCGAAGTACATTCCGACCCGGAACACGCTCTATCCGACGGAAAACAGTCTCTCCTGCCAGAAAATTTTGCCAGCTTAATACAGGAACTAAAAAAACTTGCCCGTGTGATGGGCAGAAATTTATAAGAAAAAGAAAAAAGTACCTGTCACCTTTTAAAATGAAAAAGTACCTGTCACCTTTTAAGGTGAGTATAATTGGCGTGGGTTTGATTGGAGGCTCTTTCGGTTTAGCTCTAAAAAAGAAGAGACTCGTTGGGGAAGTGGTAGGAATCGGTCGTCATATCCATAAGTTAAAAGAGGCGAAAAGACTGGGCGCTATCGATAGCTACACTACGGATTTTGCACGAGGGGTTAAAGATTCAGACATAGTTATGGTTGCCGCGCCTGTAGGCAAAATTCCTCTCATCGTTAAGAGAATATTACCTCATTTAAAAGAGGGCTGCATTATAACTGATGTAGGGAGCACAAAGGAAAAGGTAGTTAAGAAAGTCCATGAGATTCTCTCAAAATCTTCTGGCAGGGGAAGAAGGCCAAAGGTCTCTTTCATCGGTGGTCACCCAATGGCGGGTTCAGAGAAGCAAGGTGTCAGAAACGCCAGGGCCGATATCTTCTCAGGCACCACCTGTGTTCTGACTCCAGCAGATAGAAATGGCCGGAAAGCAGCTAAAGTAATTAGAGACCTTTGGAAGAGGATGGGAGCGAGAATCATTTTGCTTAAACCTGAGGAACATGACTATCTCGTAGCTTATACAAGCCACTTACCCCATGTGCTGGCGTCCATATTGGCTAATCTGATGGGCAGAGTTTGTAAGGAAGACCCTCGAGCGAGCAGAGCCATCGCGGGAAGTATCTCCGATATGACCAGAATTGCAGCCAGCAATCCTGAAATGTGGATAGACATCTGTCTGTCTAATAATAAAGCGATTTCAGAAAGTATCAACGTAATGATAAAACATCTAGAAAAATTCAAGAAGTCGATTGAAAAGAAAAGGAAGAGAGAAATTCAAGATTTGTTTCATAAAGGTAGACTGGCGAGGAGAAAATTAATCGGGTCGTAAATATGAAAAATATAGGAGTGGAGAGAAAAAAGAGAATTAAGGGAGAGATTTCTCTTCCCGGAGACAAATCTATTTCTCACCGGGCTATTATGCTGGGTAGTATCGCCCAGGGAAAAACTAGGGTCAAAGAATTTTCAGATTGTGCTGACTGCCGAAACACATTAAACGCTTTCCTTAAACTGGGGATAGAAATAGAAGACCACTCTCAGGGAGAATTGACTATTCATGGGCAAGGATTGAAGGGATTGACTTCGGCCAAAGAGATTATAGATGTCGGCAATTCGGGAACTACTATGAGACTTCTCAGTGGAATTCTTGCCGGACAGGATTTCTCCTCCACGATTACTGGTGATGAGTATCTCCAGAGGAGACCCATGAAAAGAATTATCCTTCCCCTGAGGGAGATGGGAGCAAAGATAAGTAGCCCTGACGACAACCATCCACCGATAACCATTGTGGGGCAGAAATTACATCCCATCGATTACCATTCTCCTGTTGCCAGTGCCCAGGTGAAATCCTGTGTTCTTTTAGCTGGACTATATGCTAAAGGGAGGACGAGTCTTACTGAGTCTTCACCATCGAGAGACCATACGGAACGGATGTTAAAATATTTAAATGGACCTATAGAAATCAAAGGAACGGCTATATTCATAGAAGGAGTCTCGGAATTAGAGGCAAGAGCGATTACCATTCCCGGGGATATCTCTTCAGCAGCGTTCTTTATCATTACCTGTCTTCTTTTAAAGAATTCCGAAATCAGGATAAAGGGAGTGGGAATTAATCCCACGCGGACCGGCGTCATAGATATCCTTAAAAAGATGGGAGCTGACATTGTAATTGAGGATGTCCATGAACTTTGTGGAGAGCCGGTAGCCGATCTTATTGTGAAAAGTAGCAACCTGAGAGGTACTAATATAGGGGGAGCGTTGATTCCCAGAATTATAGACGAGATCCCTGTGTTGGCTGTGGCTGCAACTCAAGCAGAAGGCGTAACTGAAATCAGCAATGCTCAGGAATTGAGAGTAAAAGAAAGTGATCGCATAGGCAATGTGGTTTCCGAACTTTCTAAAATGGGAGCCTCGATAAAGGAAAAAGAAGACGGAATGGTGATTTCCGGAGGGAAGAGATTGGCAGGTAGTTCGGTTAATAGTTTTAGTGATCACCGTATGGCCATGGCACTAACCATTGGCGGACTGATTGCTGATGGTGAGACTACCATAAATGATGTGGCCTGCATTGATACCTCCTTCCCTCACTTTATGGATGCTTTGAATAGAATGGTAGAATAGACATGGTGGAAATTTGGTGAAGAAAAGAGCCGTTATTACTATCGATGGACCAGCAGGAGCAGGGAAAACCTCAATTGCCAAAATTGTCAGTAGAAAGTTGGGTTATAACTATATTGATACCGGGGCGATGTATAGAGCAATAAGCTGGAAGGCATTTAGAGAAAAGATAGATTTAAAGGCTAAAGAAAAGTTAATTAAGATGGTAAGAAATACCAAAATAGAATTAAAGAATAGAGCTGGAATGGTAAGGGTCTATTTAGACGGAAAAGATATCACCAATAAGATAAGGGGCAAAAGGCTGGCCGAAGGAGCGAGCATTTTAGCTACAGTCCCTGAGGTGAGGGAACAGCTCATGAAAATTCAGAGGAGAATGGGTTCTTCAGGGGGAATTGTAGTGGAAGGCAGGGATATAGGCACTGTAGTCTTTCCCAGGGCAGATTATAAATTCTACCTGGATGCGTCCATTAAGGAGAGGGCTTTGAGGAAGTATAGAGAACTGAAAGTGAAAGGGGAGGAAGGGCAGCTCGCTGAACTGGAAAAGGCGATTCGCTCTCGAGACAAGCGGGACCGCACCAGAGGAGTAGCTCCCTTGAAGATAGCTCCTGATGCTGTAGTCATAGACTCTACAGATATGAGTAAGAAAGAAGTAGTGGAATTTATTCTGAAAAGAATCCAATAAATATTGTACCTGTCACTTTTTTATGAGAGGTATATTATGTTGTATATTTTAGGTTATTGGCTAATTTGGTTGACAGGCAAACTCCTTTTCCGTTTTCGAATTGAAGGAAGGAGAAATATTCCCCAAGGAGGAGCTATTATTGCTCCCAACCATGCCAGTTATTGGGACCCTCCTCTGGTAGGTGCAGCAATTGATAGATACCAGGTCTACTTTATGGCAAAAAGACAACTGTTCCGGTTCCCGATTTTCGGAACGGTCCTCAAAATGATACACACTTTTCCTGTAGATAGAGGAAAAATAGACATAGCTGCCTTCAGAAAGGCACTTAGAATTTTGAATAGGGGGAAAATCC
Source organism: Clostridia bacterium (assembly GCA_009619095.1). GTDB lineage: Bacteria > UBA6262 > WVXT01 > WVXT01 > WVXT01 > WVXT01. The sequence continues at coordinate 32,239 of WJOT01000040.1, read as the reverse complement.
TGGTGGTCTTCCCTGAAGGTGGTCGGGGAAAGGGAGGGCGCTTGAGATCTCCTCAACCCGGGATTGCCTGGATAGCGCACAAGACCAAGTTTCCTGTCGTTCCTACCTTGGTTGTGAATACTCACAGGATAAAAGTTTTTCCCAGAGTAACTGTACGCTTTGGCTCACCTATATATTTCGAAACGGACCAAAGAGGGGAAAATGAAAAATCCCGCTACCGCAATTTCGCCCACAAAATAATGGAAGGAATAATAAAGTTAGACCGAGAAGAACAGTACCGATATGGAATATGAAATTGGAAATTTGGAATTTAAGAGATGCGACTTATTTTTGCTAAGAAAATGGGGTTTTGTTCGGGAGTAAGAAGGGCTATCTCTTTGGCGCAAAGTATACCAACAAGAGATAATAAGAAGGGGACTGTCGCTACCCCGGTCTATACTTTAGGGCCACTAATTCATAATCCTCAGGAAGTCAAGCGCTTGGAAAGGCTGGGAGTAAAAGTTATCTCCAGCCTAAACCAGATTAAGACGGGAACTCTCATTGTGCCCTCTCATGGGTTACCTCAATCTATCTTGAAGAAAATAGAGAAAACGCGACTTAAGTTGATAGATGCTACCTGTCCGTTCGTTAAACGGGCTCAATTGTTGGCAAAGAGCTTACATGAGAAAGGCTACCATGTAGTAATAGTTGGGCAGAAGTCTCATCCTGAAGTAATTTCATTGCTTTCTTTTGCCAATGGTGAAGCTTCTGTGGTGGAGACTCCTGGAGATGTGGGAAAGATTAACACAAGCAAAAAAATAGGAGTCATCAGCCAGACTACACAGTCGGTGGAAAGCTTCGAGAAGATTGTGAGAAGATTAAAGATAAAGAACAAACGGTTCAAAATTCATAACACTATTTGTAAAGAGACTTCCCAACGCCAAAAGGAGGCAAAGAGATTAGCGGAAAAGGCAAATCTCATGATTGTAATTGGTGGTAAAAATAGTGCCAATACTACCAGACTTTACAACATCTGTAAGAAGGTTGCCCGTACTTACCATATAGAATTGCCAGAGAAATTGAGATCCGGTTGGTTTAATAAAAAAGGAGTAGTAGGAATAACTTCAGGCACTTCCACTCCTGATTGGATAATTAAAAGTGTAATTAAAAGCTTGTTTAGGAGTAGCTCCGATTTATCGGAGCGTTTAGATGATGGATACACAAAAAGAGAAAAATTACCATAAATCTAAAGCTGGCTCTAAGATGGAAGAGTTATTAGACGACTTTGACAAAATCAAGGAAGGGAAAGTCGTTACCGGAAAGGTTGTCCAGATAAAAGGCGAATCTTTATTGGTCGATGTGGGCTTGAAGACTGAGGGAGTTCTCAAGAAAGAGGATGTAACCACTCCTTCCGGGAAATTAAAGGTAAAAGTTGGCGATAAAATCGAAGTCTTTCTGGAAAAAAGAGAAGATACCTTTGGACGACCTCTTATCTCCTTGAAGAAGGCGGAGGTTGCAAAGACCTGGGATAGAATTCGCGATGCTTACACCACACAGAGGGAAATACTTGGTAAAATAGTCAAAAAGATTAAAGGGGGTATGATGGTGGATCTGGGAGGCCCTGATTCTATTCTGGAGGAAGGAAAGGGGCTTGCTGAGGCTTTTATGCCTGCCTCTCAAGTTGGTTATCCTCCAGTAAAGGATCTGGATAGCGTTATTGGCCAGGTGGTACCTTTAAGAGTAATCGAATTCAAACCAAAGAGGAATATCGTCGTCTCCTGGAGATTAGTAATTGAGGATGAGGTAAAGAAAAAGAGAGAAGAACTGTTAAACAGAATAAATATAGGAGACGTATTAAAAGGTAGTGTAAAGAATATCACCAAGTTTGGTGCATTTATTGACCTGGGTGGAATAGATGGACTCCTCCACATAGGCGATATAACCTGGGGGCGCCTGGAGAAGGTGGAGGATGTTTTGAAAGTTGGCGAACAGTTGGACGTCAAAGTTCTCGCTTTCAACCGGGAGAAAGAACAGATTTCATTGGGATTGAAACAGTTAGAGCCTCATCCCTGGGAAAATATTCGAGAAAAATACCCTGTTGATTCAACTCCCACGGGAAGGGTAACTGGCCTTCTTCCTTATGGTGCCTTTGTTGAACTGGAACCCGGAGTAGAAGGCTTGATTCACGTCTCCGAGATGTCCTGGACGGAGAAAATAAGGCATCCCCGCGAAGTATTGAAAGTAGGAGACATGGTCAAAGTTAGAGTACTCAATATAAATGAAAAAAACAGGAAATTATCTATTGGACTGAAACAGATACAACCCAATCCCTGGGCTCAGGCAAAAGAAAAGTATCCATCGGGGACAAGACTCACCGGAACTATTACCCATCTGGCACCTTTTGGTGCTTTTGTCAAATTAGAAGAGGGTATTGAAGGGATGATTCATGTTTCAGATATTTACTGGACAAAGAGACTGAGACATCCTGGACAGGTGCTCAAGGTGGGCGACCAAGTGGAAGCAGTGGTTCTGGATATAAAAGTTGAGGCTGAGAAAATATCTCTGGGATTGAAACAGAAATCGAAAAACCCGTATGAGAAGTATTTTGTGGGGAGCAATGTTCAGGGGAAAGTCGTTCATCTCACCAATTTTGGAGCTTTTGTAGAATTGGAACCGGACATCAAAGGGCTAATTCATATTTCCCAGGCGGGTAAGGAGAAAGTTAAAGATATAAAAGAGGTTTTAAAGGTGGGAGATAAAGTCTGGACAAAAATTATTAAAGTCGATTCCCAGCAGATGATAATCGATTTGAGCATTAAGGAGTATGTCAAAGCACAGGAAAAAGCGGAGGTGGAAAAGTATATTGAACAGGAAATCCCGGAAACTACTATTGGCGAAATAATCAGTGAAAAATTGGACAATTCAGAAAATGAGGAATAACTTGAAAAAAAAATTTCTCCTCTTTGTTTGCCTTTCGTTCTGCCTCCTTTTTTTGAGAAATCCTCTATCCTATGCGGACGTCTCCTTCGGTAAGAACAAGGTAATCGTTGATCAACATACCTGGCATATTGCAGAGACCGAACATTTCCAAATCTACCATTATCCTGAAGAGAGACATCTAATTCCTAAAGTAAGCAAGATGCTGGAAAAAGCTTACCAAAAGGTTACCACTGACTTAAATATCAGTATAGAGAAAAAGACACCTTTCTTCTTATACTTGACACATAACCACTTTGAGCAGAATAACATTGCCAGTACCGGAGAGGGTGTCGGTGGATTCTCCGAGCCTTATAAGAACAGGTTTGTAATTCCTGTAACAGGTTCGGATAAAGAGCTGGAACATGTGATTACTCATGAGTTCACCCACATTGCAATGTTTAATATCTGGTATGGTGGATTCTGGAAATCGGCCAGTTTGATGAGATTTGTCTTCTATCCCTTGTGGATAATTGAAGGGCTGGCAGAGTATGAGAGCAAAGAATGGGAAACTTATGACCATATGCTTTTAAGAGATGTTGCTATTTCCGATATGATAATTCCCCTTGGTAAGTTACATAGTTTCAATCATTTGAAAATGCACCAGGTCTACTTAGCCTATCAAGAGGGGCACAGTGCAATCAGTTTTTTAGCAGAAGAGTATGGAGAAGATAAAGTTCCTAAATTGATTAAGAATCTTCGGGAGAGTCTGGACATAAATGGGGTTTTTATGCGCACAATCGATACTGACTTATATAGCTTTGACAAAAAATGGCAGAGATATATGAAGGAAAAATACACAATAGAAGCAGAAGGAAAGGAAGAAGCTGAAGCTTATGGGAAGAAACTTACAGAAGGTGCCGAGTTCAACGGCCCTCCGGTTTTCTCGCCGGACGGGAAGAAAATAGCTTTCATTTCTAGCCGCAATGGATATGGCGAGCTCTTTGTGATGAATGTTGACGGAACGAGTCAAAAATCAATTCTAAAATCGCGGATTGGGAGAAGTCTGGATGTCATCCACTACGAAGGACACGCTCTTTCCTGGTCCCCGGATGGAGAAAAAATTGCTTTTGCAGGAGAGAAGAAACAGAAGGATTATCTTTACATAATCAATCTCAGAAAAAATAAACTAAAGAAACTTCGTCTACCTCTGGAAGTTCTAAAATTCCCTTGTTTTTCGCACAAAGGAGATAAGATTGTTTTTGTGGGAATGGAAGGAGGTATAAACGACCTCTATTTAGTGGATGCCAATGGCAAGAACCTGGAGAAGTTAACCAGCGATGAGTTCGATGACAGTTATCCTGTCTTTTCACCTGATGATAAGAAGATTGTCTATGTCTCTGAAAGGGAGAGGCAGAAAGACCTCTTTCTTTTGGATGTGGAAACTCTGGCGATTACCCGATTGACTTTTACCCCCAGGGATGAGTTTGACCCTTCCTGGTCACCTGATGGTAGTAGTATCGTCTACATTGGTGATTATGAGGGGATTTATAACATTTACCGCATGGACGTAAGCGATCTCGGAGAAGATATTCAGGAAGAGAATCTGGAATTAGACATTTTTCAATTGACCGATGTCAAAGTAGGAATTTTTACTCCGGAGATATCTCCCGATGGAGAGCATCTACTTTTCGTTTCTTATCGATATGGAGAGATGAACATCCACTATGGAGAATTTCCCCGGGAAGAGATGTTTGTAAAAAAATTGAAGGGAAAAGAGGAAGAAATAACCATAGCTCAATTGCCTGTAGAGCCCATTGGACCAATCATAAGCCCCTATCCCTCTCCAGTCAGTAGGATTCGTCCCTATAGATTCAAGGCATCCACAGATCTCATCTTTCCTTTCCTCTTCTACTCCACCACAGAAGGTCTGTATACTGCTGGATACTGGCAGGCAAGTGATATGCTGGGGAACCATGGGATGATTACTTATGTGGAGTATGCCTCGGAATATGACTGGCTAACCTATCAAGTAGGCTATACTTATCAAAGGTGGCGGCCTGCTTTAGGCTTTTTCGCTTATGGAAAGACGAGACGCGAATCTGAAGACGATGATAATAATATAGTCCGTACCAGTGAATTTACCGAAGAGATGGTGGTCAGTTATCCTTTTGACCGTTTCCGGCGAATAGAGCTGGGACTTATTACTGAGTCTAAGCGAGAGCGGAATGGAGATAATATCAGAACCCGGGAGAACGGGATTGCTCTTTCTCTGGTAAGGGATACAACCCAGGGAAAGATTCTGGACATAATGAGCGGTAGCCGGGCCAATTTTACGGTTTATCAAGCATTTAAAGCGCTTGGCGGCGACTTGGATTATACAACTTACATTCTCGATGGAAGGAAATATTTTAAATTATCTGAACGTAATATCTTGGGATTTAGATTTCTGGGAGCGCTGAGTCAGGGAAGAGATAGAGAAAAATTCTCTCTGGGGGGAGAGACGAGGTTGCTGGGGCGAGAAGAGACGAGGTTGCGCGGTCTTTCTAAAGATGTTTCCTCAGGGAGCAGATTGGCTTTGATTAACGCTGAATGGAGGTTTATGCTCTTTCCAGAAATAAATTGGAGGTTTAGACTCCTGTGGCCGGAGATATATCTGAAGAGCCTGCAATTTTGTCTTTTTACCGATTCAGGAGCAGCCTGGAACGAGCCTGAGGAGATAAGAACAATTTCAGACATAAAAAACACAATTGGAATAGGGTTAAGAATAAACACTTTCCTCATCCAGATGTTTCCCTTTACACTCAGGTTAGATTATGGCTGGCGGACAGACAAATTCACTGGGAAATTCTATTTTTCCTTGGGACCCACTTTTTAAATATTGTAATTATGGTTTGGTCGCGTAGGGGCGACCTTTATGGTCGCCCAAGGGCTTTATGCCCGTAATTTGAAATTTGTAATCTGTAATTTGTGTAGTATAGTTGACAAGATTTCAAAAATTTATTAACATACAAAAATGTAAATAGAAAATTAAAGGCATTAACCAATGAACTCTCTAATAGTAGCTATTTTTGCGGTTCTGCTTCTGTGGTGCGGATTTAAATTTTACGGAAAGATTATGGAGAAACTATGGGACATTAACCCCGGGAGAAAGACTCCAGCAGTGGAAAGGACCGATGGTATAGATTATGTACCGGCAAAGCATTGGACAATTCTCTTCGGACACCATTTTGCCAGCATTGCCGGGGCTGGACCAATCATCGGACCAGTGATTGCAGTAGCTATTTGGGGATGGGTGCCAGCTCTCATCTGGATAGTAATAGGTTCCATATTTATAGGTGGTGTTCACGACTTTTCTTCCTTGATGGGCTCTATAAGACATAAGGGCAGGTCGATTAGCGATGTTGCCGAATCTACAATGAGCCATCGGGCGAAAATGCTATTTGCTACTTTCTTGTGGCTGACTCTTATTCTGGTGGTGGCAGTGTTTGCCGCTGTTACCAGCAGGACTCTGGTAAGCGAACCAAGGATAGTGATACCCACTTTTGGCCTTATTTTGGTTGCCATTCTTACTGGGCTTATGATTTACAGATGGAGAGTAAACCAAGTGGTTGCAACAGTTATAGGCCTGGCTCTACTGGGAAGTCTTCTGATTCTGGGCTACCATTATCCCATATCTCTGGGAGTAGAAGGCAGCACAAGAATCTGGATAGTTATATTATTATCATATGCGTTTATTGCTTCTATTACTCCGGTAAATATTATTCTTCAACCGCGGGATTATCTATCCACTTTTATCCTGTTTTTTGGACTAATTTTTGGCTATTTGGGACTGTTCTTTTCTCATCCCAGGATGAATACTCCTGCTTTCGTCCACTGGTCTAGCGGTCAAGGAGCTCTCTGGCCAATGCTATTTGTAATCATTGCCTGTGGAGCAATTTCAGGATTTCATTCATTAATTGCCAGTGGAACAACATCCAAGCAATTGGCAAACGAGAGAGATGCGAAGAAGATTGCCTATGGAGGAATGATCTTGGAAGGTGTTCTGGCCTGCCTGGCTCTTCTTGCTGTAGGAGCGGGTCTTTATTGGAGCGGAGGAGCTGGACGGGAAGGATTGGTCTATCCAGAATTAATTAAGGAAGGGAACTGGATTGTGACCTTTGCCCGAGGTTTTGGTCGGATAGCAGAACCTCTTCTGGGCAGAACTTTCGGTCCATTAGTTGCCATGGTTATGCTAAATAGTTTTGTAATGACCACTTTAGATACTGGTACAAGAATCAACCGCTATATAACAGAAGAGTTATTTGGTGAAGGTTTGAAATGGAAAATATTCCAGAACCGTTATTTTTCTACAGCAGTCATCATTTTCTGTGCAGGATACTTAGCATTTGGCAATTGGAAGGCAATCTGGCCAATTTTTGGGGCTTCAAATCAACTGGTAGCAGCGTTGGCTCTTCTGGTAGTTACCACTTATCTCTGGGCGATGAAGAAACCCACAAAATATACAGTCTATCCAGGGATTTTTGTTCTACTCACCGCCACCGGAGCCCTGATATACCAGGTGCGTGGCTTCATTGTAAATCAGAACTACTTGTTGGCCATAATTGGCGTGATTTTGCTCATTTTGGCCATTTTTATGGTCAGGGAGGGGGTAATAGTCGTTCGCAAAGTAAAACGGGCCTAAAACCTGTTAAACAATCCCTGTCCCTGTCCCGGAGTGGCTTTCTTTGGAAGCCAGAACTCTTTAAAGCTATAATTTTAATTTTTTCGTGCATTTTGGCTGTTTTTGTGATATAATAGAAAATAATCTAGAGGCGAAAAACAAAAGGCCCTCAGAAAGGGAGAACTATGGCAGAAGAGTGTGCAATCTGCGAGAAAGAGGTAGAGAAGACAGTCAAGTGTCCACTACTAAATAGAAGTACCTGCCTTTCCTGTTGTTTTGCCATATCTTCTGGAAGAGTCGATATGATCCAGAGGATAAGGAAAGAGTATGAGCTGCAAAAGGAAGATATCCTCAAGGCATGCAGTACTTGTCTGGAGAAGGCCGGAGGATTAGGCGAATAATCACTCAAGAACTCTGAAAAACTGTCGTTTTCTCAGGGTTCTCCCCTGCTACCAGTCACCCTCTTTAGACCTTCCGAAAGGTTCAAAATAAAAATCAACCTTGATACAAAACAGTTTGATGTCCTCAAGGCCACGTTCGATAGTTTCTCAGAAGTTTTAGCTCGCTTGGCAAGGAGTTAAAGAGAAAAAGAGCTGGGCGGATTTTCATTGACAAGTCAAAATTTGCGAGTTATACTTTTGTTGAAGTCGAAAAAAGGGGTCAGAGTCATTTTTCCTGAAAAAATGTATTTTATTCTTTTATAATTTAGTTATACCAAGATAGCTGAGATTAGTTGTTGTGGGATATCCTCAAAATATCATTCTAATCAAGAATAACCATATTGCTGTCTTCTATACCGATGGTTTGAAACAAAGGGGAACGGAAAAATCACTCTGACCCCATTTTTTCATTTTTTCAGGGAGGGAGGTTCCTATGAAAAATCGTATTCTTTCTGGAGGCGTCTCTAAATTTTGAAAACGCCTTTGCACAAGAACTTATAATAGAACCTACAATAGATTGTAAGGCCACACTAAGGGCGTGGCGTATGGATCCTAACATTGGACCCACAATTGCAGACCAATTCAGGAAGCTCAGAATGAGCTTGAGCAGGCGAATAAGACCCGGGAGGAACTGCTTAAGGAGCAAGCTAAGATACAGGATGAATTAAAACAGATGAGGAGAAGGCTGGAATTAAGTAAAAAAACACAAGGAGGAAAACCATGAAAGCCTTGAAACTATTATTGATTCTGATTGTAATCGCCTTGACCGGTTGTGCCACCACCACTCCTTGGGGTAAGGCACGACCTTTCCACGACGAGGGCTGGGTTTATTACAAGCAAGGAAATTATGATGCGGCTATTGAAAAATTCAAGACGGCAGTAGACCTGAACCCTTGTGCTCTCTCTCACTGGAGTTTGGGATTGGCATATAGAGGAAATAAACAATTCGCTGAGGCTATTCCACATTTTAAAAAGGCTGGTGAACTGGAGCCTAAAACAACTCTCTACCAAACAGAGCTGGGGATAGCTTATTATCATAATCAACAATATCAGGAAGCAATAGATTGCTTCAAGCGGGCTGGGGGAGGTTGGTACTATATTAGCGCTGCATATGAATCATTAGGGCAGATAGAGTCTGCAATCAGAGCGAAAAAAAATGAACTAAGCCTTAAAACCGATAATTCCTGGAAATTTACGGCTACCTCAGAACTCCGTAACTTGGAAAAACAATATGATGAGGCGATAACTGCGGCAAAAATGGCAATAGAGTTAAAACCCAACGCTCGTGCCTATAATAGTCTTGGACGGGCATATAGTGAAAAAGGTAAATATGATGTAGCTATACAATCTTATAGGAAAGGTATTGAAATAGCTCCCGATTGGGCTCCTTTACACAAGGGCCTTGGGTATGCCCATTTGCTTAAAAAAGAATTTAAGGAGGCGACACAGGCATTCAACAAGGCTGTGGAGTTGGAACCGACCAATGTCATCTTCATTTCACGGCTGGTTCTTTCTTATTACAACATGGGTAGATACGATGATGCCCTTTCTGGAGTTAATAAGGCTATTTCACTTCAGGAACGGCCTATGGCAGGTCTATTTTTTGCCTTTGAAGAGGGATTTACAGTTGTTGTCGGGCTTATGGCGGGGGGTGCCGCTGAGAAAGCCGGTATTAAGAAAGGAGATAAAATAGTGAAGGTGAATGGAATATCGACAAAGGGATGGGATTTGGAGAAATTTTCTCAGAGCCTGGGAGGCCCTGCGGGCACAGAGGTGGTTTTGCAAATCGTGAGGAAAGGTTCTAAGCCATTTGATAAGACCATTACCAAGGAAATATACACCCCAAAGGGAGCCGTCACAAGTTTCGGCATCAGGGGATCAATTTACAGGGCAAGAGGCGACAGTGATGAGGTTATGAAAGACGCTGAAAAAGCGATGAGCCTTGACCCTGATAATTTTTGGGCACGGTTTTCCTATGGCACAGCGTGTTTGGATAAGGGTCGCTACGATGATGGAGTCAAAGCCTTAGAAGGTGAAATAAAAAGGAAGTTACCAGCAGAGAATGCGCAGTGGTTGATTGCAAAAGCTACACTATACGCTAAACAGGGCAAAACGAAAGAAGCAGTCGGCACCTATCTCGAAATATCAGAGGAGGCTATTTCCCCTAAGAGTATTCCCGCGTGGAATGACCGTAAGGTCCTATTGCAGATGCTCAAGCCCATAGTACAGGCTCACAGAGAAAACGCCAGAAAGTTTGAGGCAAAGGGCCGTTTTCAGAGGGCATTAAATGAGCTTGCCGGGGCACTCAGTCTGGCAATGGATGATAAGGAGGCAGGAGAGGTCAGAAACAGTATTTTTAAGATGGTAAGAAGAATGCCCCGGCCACCGGAGATATCAAAGGATGCCCGCAAACGTGCCTTGAGAGGAGAAATCCTGTTAAAAGAAGGAGACCTTGAAGACGCTATTTCAGAGGTTAAGAAAGCTATACGACTGGCGCCTTTTTCAGCCAAGCTATATTTCAACACCGCCCTCATATACGGGCAACTTAAAAATTATCCTGAGGCTATTCGTTACATAAAGATCTATCTTCAAGCGGCACCTGATGCTCCTAATGCTCGTGCTGCAGAGGATCAGATAATCAAATGGGAACTGCTGATGGAAAGAGGGAAATGAGTCGGACGAGCCTGCAATTAGGAGGAAATGATGAACAAAAAATCATTGTTTATTCAATTGACTTGCTTAGTAATTGGTCTATTTTTCGTAACTATAGCCTTTACCCAGGATGTAGAAACCGAAAAAAAGAACTGGCTGTTAGGAGTGATTTTCAAACTCGAGAAAATCACTCTGACCCCACTTCACACTTTTTCTATTCCCAACAAAGTACTGCCACCTTCTTGAGAAGTCCCGCAAAAAAGGAAAGAACTCCCACCTTTATTACAAATTTACCGAGAAGAAAACTTTTTTATCCCTTTTACCTTCAAAGTTAAAGTAAATTATAAATATGAATTTGTTTATTTATGAAATCAGAAGGTTTTTGGATAGAAATTAATAGTTTGGTTTAAGCCATCTTAAATATCAAAAGTTAACATAATAATCATTATATGTCGTAGTGCGACATCTGAGAAGGGAAACTTTGGGGGTCCTTTGGGGGTTCTAAAGATTCCGTCTTTTCTTATTGAGTAATTTCCTTATCTGTTTCAATTTTTCTTCGCTGGGTATAGCCTTGCCGCTCAGCCAGCGCTGGACTGTCCTTGTGCTAACATTGAGCTCCCTGGCTATCTCCCCGGTCTTATAATCATAGTATAAGTAGAATTGGTGAAGTTCTTTGAGTTCTTGAAGTTCTTTTTCCATAAAAGTGGCTATCCGGCCATTTGTAGGCACAGATTCAATCTGTGCAAAAGCAAGGTTGTAGTAATAATGAGTCCTTTTTAATGGGGACGTTTAAAAATAAGGCATAAAATGAACAGACAAATACTTCGGTAGCAGTTTATTGAAAAAAGTGCCTTAAAACGCAAAATTTAGCCTTTTTTGTTTGGAGGGCCTGCAGTCTTAAGGACTCCCCCCCATGTTTTCACGCCCTCGTTTAGAAAGAATAAAGCAGACTTGTCTCTGCTCTGGTCTCCATCTGCTCGGTATCTAAGGGTGGCTCGTTGTCGTAGGTTATGGTGACACTTAATCTTATGAAGACCTTCTCTGTAACCTTAGTAGACAGCGCTGATACGGATTTGATACGGTAGGCATTGCTCTCTGTCAAGTTAGGGAAGAGATGCAACTGTTGAGAAAAATCAGCTACCTCAGATATCCTCTGTTTATAGAGCCCTGCCAGCCTTACAAAGGTCTCAATGTCCTGAAGCTGATCATAGTTTGTCTCCCGGGATACCTCCAGTCCTGCCTCAGCTTCAAGGCTCCTCCTTTCGTCCTTGAGGAGGAGATAGCCTGCCCCTATTCCTAACCAATATCGGATATCGATGTGGTTTACCTTATCGTGAAGGAGGCCGAGGAGACCATAGATGTATTTTTCTCCAGCTAAGAACCTATCGAGCTTGAGACTTCCTTCTTGGGCATTGGCGGTCTCTACATCCTCAGATTTGCCATGCCTCGCCTGAGCCTTGATGGTCACTTTATCTATATCTGACTTTCTAACCATCTCTAAGGATAGGCTACCATTCTGGGAATCAGTGGTGCCAGATACAAAGATATAGCCCGCAGTGACCTTCCCTGACCAGGAGCTGTCTCCTTTTTCAACTTGAGCCCAAGCTGCACTCACCGTGCCAGCTACTATGGTCAAGGAGACGATAAATAGTATGACCTTGCCTCTTAAGTTTTTCACCTTACTTTTGGGGCCTTCTTTTTGGAGTGTTGCTTAAGCCATTGGACGATTTCAGGCTCATGCATTTTTCCGGAAGCAATATTTTCTGCCATCGCGATTTCTTTTTCGGTGGTAAAGGTTGAGGTATGGCTTTTTCTTGCGAGTAGCAAAGTAGCGTTGTAGATTTATTTTGAGGCAAGAAGTTTTTTACTTCCGGACCGGGATTAAGTCCAGCTCTATCTCCGCATCAAGGCTCTCTGCTATTTTCTCCAACTGGCTGATTGTATATCCCTGATACTCCTCTCGTTCCATGCGTGATATATCAGCCTGCTTACAACCTATCCGAGCAGCAAGCTCTGCCTGAGTAAGCCCTCTAGCAAGCCGCAGTCTTACAAGTTGACGGCTTATTTCAACAGGGTTACGGGCCCGTAACACCTTAGGTAAAGAAGATTTTTTCATCTTTTCGTATTCTTCTATCTCAGCCTTCAACTGTGCGATGTGTTCTACATATCCTTGACTAAGCAACCCTACTTTATTCTTATCAGAAGAATACTTTTTACGTATTGCTTTTAAACCTCTCTCAAACTCATGAAGTTTATTTTTAGCATATTCATATTGACGATCATTCTTTATCATAATATCACCCCCACTAGTCCTTTTGGTTTTCTATCTCGATCGTGCCCAAAGAAGTCTACTAGTCTACGGCACTCGATAGTATCTTTTTCTATTGCCGTTAATATATGCCCGTTAAACAACTCTTTAGAACGTCGTAACTGCTTTGCCTCAGGAGAATTAAAATCAAAATCCTTTTTTACAATAAGTATACAATCAAAATCTTTTGGTAACTCCTTGTTGGTAACAAAGCTGCCATTCAACAAAAATTCTTTTATATCCCCTTTGTGTTTACGTAATAACTGAACCAAGGACTGAAACCCTTTAAATAATTCTTTACGTTTTGATGAGCTACTGCCGAATCTTTGTTTGATTTCGTTCAGTGTAGCTTTATGGATACCCTTGGGTAGATATCCATCTTTATTGAGTCTTAGTGTCATGGTATTCCCTACTGTTAGTATACCATACTTGGTATGTAAAGTCAAGGGTAATTTTAAAAAATTTTCTTAACACGCGTTAACATCTCATCTTTTAAGGGGATCTCTTTTAGAATTTGTTTTGAGCGTCGCAAAAGTTCAAACCCTCTTTCCCATTTCCCGTCGACAACCTTCTTCCTTTAGCCCTTCCTGTGTCGCAAAAGTGCTACTTTTGCGACATAATAATCGGTATCGTTTATCTCTCGGATAACGGTTTGCGGATAAAAGAAGTTGCCGAAGGCAATTTGGGCGAAGTGAAACGAAGCCTTTTATCTGCTGTTAAGTGAAGTATGACGCAGCCTCCGAGCGAAAAAATCTAATATGGTAATATATCAATAATTGCCCGTACATTAAACTTGCCTAAATCTTTGGATAATACTATCTTCGGCTGTTGTTCAACATCAATTATTACTAATGAGTGATATTTGGGGACAATAAATAAGTAATTGTCATTGTGTTTAATAATAACTTTCCTATAAGGATGTATGCTATCTAAATCCAAAACATTAGAAAATGAAATTTTATTATCATCACTGCTAACTTGAGCGAGATAATATTTCTTTTCTGTATCCTCGACAACTGCCCATATAGGCGGAATATCAGTTATGCCTCTAATGTCAAGCCCTCCTTCTTTTTCTTCTGGGATTCTTCGATGACTAAAAATTTCTTGAGTGGCAAGTATTTCCTTGTCTTTATCCATTGGATAAATATGCACAACTTTACCGCTACCTCCTCTATGACCATATGATTGAAGAACTAACCATTGGGTAAGTTTAGGATTCAGCCATTGAGCGTCCAAATGTGCATTAATACCGTGGAATGTAATCCTTTCGGTTATCTGGATATTCCTTGGATTCTCTATATTAACCCGAAAAAGAAATAACGGTCTCATTATATTATCAAGCAAGTAAGCAGTATTTTTATAGATTAAAATATCATGGGCATTCTTTTGCCAACCGTTGTGTTCGAGTTTAACTCTATTTAATTCTTCTAAGTTTTTGTCAAGAGCAATAAAAGAGCTATCAGCAGAGATAAAAATATTTTTGTTATCTATAGCTATTGCGCTTATGTCTCCAAATTTTTTGGAATTTAATTTTTCAAATTTGCTGTCCAGCTTTAAAACTTCGTTCTCTGTGCTGACAAAGATATGATTATCATACCTTACAATGCCAGTTATGCCTGAGAGAATAATCCCTGCTTGTTTCTCGTATGTTTGGTTCGAAGGATTATATACAAGGTTTGCTAATCCATTTTGACTGGCGACTATAAGACCATGCGGAAAGGTTCTTTCTAAAGGTTCTAGATAAGCTTGTTCTTTCCAAATCCACCATCCACCAACTACAATAATCCCAATAATCAAAATTCCGACAAGGATTTTTGTTTTTGAGTTCACTCTAACTTTTTTCATAATGCATTAATAATCTTTATTATTTATAAAAAACTCGGCGGCGAGTAATGTTTCACTTAACTATTTATATCCGAACTACTTCGGCTATACCTCCAATTTGGTATGTTTTGCGAAGTGGTCTGTTTATTTCCAACTATAGAATTTCTGGAAATACGCCCACTTACAAAGAGGAGCTAAGGGAAGAATCTTAAACTGTATATAAAAGGGAGGTTTTATATCCAATTATCCTGTAAACAGCTCCTAAAACCCCCTAAATTTAAAGGTAATATATCCAATCTAAGCATATAATAAAACTTTCAACCTTTCTTATTGAGTAATTTCCGCCCTTTCGGGCGGACTCCAAGAAATTCTAGAGTCCTTGCGAAAGCAAGGATAACTACATACCACCCTTTCGGGTGGACTCCAGAATAATGAGCCATTTTTAATGGGGATGCCTACAAAATAGGGTATAAAATGGATAGACAGATATATTCGGAGCAGTTTATTGGGAAAATGCCTTAAAACGCAAATTTGGGGCTTTTTTTAGGCTTTATGCCTTATAAACGGCTGTTTTTACGTCAAAAAGGCATTGCCAGGGCAAAAACAGCAAAAAGTAGCTTTAACACAATTATCGTGAGCACTACCAAAAGGATGTAATGAACGATGGCACTACCAAGTTTCTTATTTTTTCGGAACTCTCTGAAAGCAAATAGTGCCCCGATAATCAGAAGTACTGCTAAGAGGATTACCACAAACCAGAATGATAAACCTGGCATCTTTATCACCTCCTTTCGTTTCACTTCAGTCGGTGACCTGCCTGCTCACCGACTCGCAGGCGTCGCTAATCCGTTCCTCCTTATTCGTCGGAACAGCGACCCTCCTTTCGCTTCGCTCAATCCGGCCGGGGTTCTCACCATCTCGAACCCGTCGCCAGACTTGTCGCTCCTTATTCGTCGCGACGGCGACCCCTTACGGGCATGAAGCCCTACTCTACCAATTCTCAAACCGACCAGTACTCGAGCGAAAAATCCTCTCCCGGGACAAGAAAACTTATTGTGCCACGGGAGGGCCATCTTTCGAGTTCCATATTGTTTCGCTCCAAAACGATTACCATCTCTATTGCCTGACCAACTTTTGCTTTTAAATCGACAAAAGGTATACTCAATTCTATAATTTTCTGATAGCTTATAGAAGTCAAATCTTTAAACTTCTGATAATTCTCCTTGTGTTCTGCTTGGACTACGTCAAAAAGAGAAAAAGCAAAATTTCCATCCTCAAGCATTTGAATTCTTACCTGTTGGGGAGATTCCTTGAAGAAATTTATTTTGATTGTGAGGTCTTTTAAACTTTCATAAGAAAGTTCTATATTTGTGTCGATGCGCAGATACAAATTGCTCAGGTCGAAGCCATAATAGAAACTTCTGACAATGTTTCCTCGATGGTGCATCGGTCCTATAATCTCGGAGACATCGTATTGTCCCGCCCCCTGCCATTCGAAATAATCGGTTACTTTACCGTCTAATATAGGGTTTATGAAGTCGGTGGGCTCGCGTTTGGGACGGGGTTTCTCGTGGCCAGAAATGGCAATGTGTAGCCAATCTGGCACTTTTTCCCCAAGGAAAGTATACACATTCATCAGGTGCTTTCGATAAAGATTATCAAAAGCGAGACTATTGACAGAGCGATACTCATCTCCATACCACCAGTTCCAATCGCTACCTTCGGCAATATATACCCCCTCTTTCGCTTTCTGTATCTGTTCATGTTTCCCGGGGTCTCTTTCTTCAAAATGGGCTAACATATTACGAGTCCTGGCGAGATAGTCCCAGGCAAGATTATCCTCCTCATGTCCAATCCACACACTAAAATTGTGATTTATCCAGGAACCACTCCATAACCTGGGCAGGGAGACCGGTTTTGTGTACTTTTCCGTAAATTTACTAATCGTTGTCGATTCCAGTAATGGGTCGTCACTGATTGTTTGATAAAGCCTCCTCAGAAAGTCCCCCCCGTCATTCTTATAATACTCCCAGCAGTTCTCTCCATCAAGTATAATGCTCACCAGATGGGGTCCAGGGAAGTGGCTCACGCGCTTATGAATATTGTGAAGTTCCTGCATAAAATGCCTCACTGCCTGTTCAGGGGGAACCCCTGCATAGGTAAAACCGATCAGGTCGGATAGTTTCCTATTTCTAAAGACAATTTTTATGGAACTGTCGTCCGTGCTGAACTGATAGAGCTTATAAAGAATATCGGCATTATGGGGAGAAACACCTATTGAGGATGCTAAAATACCTTCATCAGTGGCAATCCAATCTATTCCTGCCTGGGAGATTAAAGGGACGATTGCTTCGGAAACCGCACCCTCGGAGGGCCACATTCCCTTCGGTTTCCGGCCGAAGAACTTCTCATAACAGGCAACGGCTCGTTCAATCTGAACTTTCGCGTCTTCCCGGTGACGAAACTCTTCTTTGGGCAGAGCGATTTCAGGAGTGGCCATCTTTGCTGCCTTAACGTCAATTAGAAGAGGTAAAATGGGATGGTAGTAAGGAGTAACGGAAATTTCAATTTGTCCCTGTTCCTGTTTCTCTCGATACTTGCCAATCACTTTCTTCATTATTCCCAGTTGTTTATCTATCACCAATCTCTTCTCTTCCTCAGTAAATCCCTTCCCTTTCTTCCCCAATTCTCTAAGTTCAGGGTCTTGCCTTCGTAGACAAGGGTCAATCCAACAGAGGTTGAAAAGCAACTGTAAATCTAAAAAATCCTGTGTACTAAACCTTCTCTGAATCTCTTTCAACTCTTCCCCAGCCACATACCTTCCCCTTTTGGACAAAAGGTCCCAGTATCGGGGAAAAGGTTTAATCATGTTTTCCCAGTTGGCTGTAAAGAAGTTCTGGAGAATAAAGGTCCTCTCTTCCGGGGACAGTTTATTGGCGGGTTTTAAAGTCAGGTTCAGAAACTGGTCAGTCAGATTATTCTGGGCATAATCGTTTATTTGGTCTATCAAGGAAGGGACAAGATTGAAATTTACATAAATCTTAGGAAAATCGTCTAAGGAAGCCACCATATCATAATAGTCTTTAGTCGCGTGAAGCCTCACCCAGGGAAGGACAAACTTGTTTTCCAGGAGGTCCTTATAATATGGCTGGTGCATATGCCATAGAAATGAAATATGGAGAATGTTATTTTGAGGCATTCCTACTACTTTTTCTTTTTAGCAGGTTTTTTAACAGGTTTTTTAGCCTTTTTCGAACCACCAAAGTAGTAATGCACAACAACCCTGCCATAAGTTGTGGCGAAAGCTGAAGCAGCGCTTTGATAATAGAGACCGATTTCCGCTCCCAGACCCAAATTGGGAAGCTGCATCATAAAATACTCCACCCCGGCAAATGGACCTATAGAAAAATTATCATCCCTATTCTGTCTTAAGTCTACACCAATTTCTCCCCCTAAATACAAATTCATGCTCTTCTCATCTTTTGCCTTATAGATTGCTCTTCCTCCCAGAAGAAATTCGCTGTTGGCCGTCTCCAGACGGAAGTTAATAACCGGGTTCACAGCAAATTTCTCAGTCAACCAATACCTGAAGGACCAACCGTCCAGAGGTGAAAGAGCAGAAAAACCCACGCCTAATCTCTTCTTCAGACTAACCGCTTCCCCCTTAAGGGGCAAGCAGAAAAGAATACTTACCATTACCAAGCCAACTACTAATTTTTTCATTTTACCTCCTTTGATTTAATTGCCTCCCTTTATCCACAGGATTATCCCTGTGGGGCATCAGAATTTTACCATCACCTCCCCCAGAACTTTATCTGCACCATCTTCAGCAAGCTCTCCCGCCATAAAGATACCATACACCAGGCGAAATGAAAGATTTGCTGAGTAGTAGTACTTAACGAAGATGTCCACTTCATCTCCGATTTTGCCTTTAGGAGTATGAGAATTGTAGATGAAATAGTTAAGTCCGGTTTTTAATTCTGGGAGGGGAAAAACGGATATCCCCAGCTTAAATAGCTTCAAGTTAGTAGTTGTATAATCAGGATCTCCACTCCTGACCTCGCTTCTATTTTCCATATAATATTCCCCATATTCTTCTTCTGACAGGTGGGCGTAGTCTGAAAGGAAATTTTCATCTTTTCCTGTTGGGACAAGGACATCTTCTCCACTGCCGACGAGATATTCACAGGCAACAATGCCTTTACCAAATCTGGTATCAGCTTGAAAGTTTCCACCTAATATGTAAGCTAAACCTTTATAATCTCTCCCTCCCCCTTTTCCCGATTGTAAGATCATGCCACCCCGATAATCCACTTCCTTTCCCAGTTTTCCGCTCACATGGAAACCCAGAAAGTTCTTATCCACACCGCTAATTCGATCTCTCTGCCAGAAACCGGAAATCTGGGGAGTAATCCTTTTCCATCTTCTCTTAATAAATAGTCCATAAGCGTTCTTCTCTTTCCAGTTATCAGGGCTAACTCCGTCTGACTCTGTAGGTTTTAACATCATTAGCTCGCAGTCGACCTGCCAGGGCAGAATGGCGGATAATTTAATGGCATCGTAACCTGAGGCATTGTCATCAACCAATAGCCCATCTCCGTATCGGAGAGGTTGTCTTCCAAAAGCTAAATATAAAGGAAGTCCAAGAAATTCATCAACTTTCACATAGGCATTTTCGATCCAGGGCAGCATATTCTTGCGAGTCAATCCCTCAATGGTTACTGTGGAAGTATCCACACCCCAGAAACCTCTCGATTGTAACTTTAGGCCAATGGTAACTCCCTCTGCTAAAACTCCCTCTATCAAGAATCTCGTCCGTTGATAGATGTAACTGGTGTCTCCATTGTTTACCGGCACCCACCTTATCCTGACTTCTTCTCCTACTCTCACGCCTGCCAGACAAACTTGAGGAGATATCTGAAGGATGGAAACTATAAGAAGAAATAGAATGGTTCGTTTCAAAACTTTCTCCTTATCTAGATACAGATAGAGTCCTTACGAAAGCAAGGCAATTAAATTTTGGAGTGTGAAACGAGAGTTTCACCCTGGGTTAAGCTTTCGCTTGACACTCCACCTTCCCTTTCGGGAGGACTCCAGTCCCGATGAATCGGGATGCTTATATTTTAGCATACCATATAAAAAAAAGAGGAAAAAGTCAAGAAAAAACTTGACTTCCCCTCTTGAAAGAATCTAATTTATATTGAATTCACGGCGTAGGCGACAATGCCTTTATTTTCGCCTCAGCCATATCCTGCCATATCCTGCCAGAATAGAAATGGGACATCTGTTGGTATATTTTAATTGCTTCATCTTTCTGTCCCAGTTTCTCATAGCACCTTCCCATGCCCTGGTAAACTCCCGGCAAAAGGTAATGCTGGGGAAACCTGTCCAGAAATTTCTGGTAAGTTTCCTTAGCTTCGTCGAATTTTTCTTCCTGTTCCAGACTATTGCCCAGGCTTAGCAGGACTTCAGGGGTGAACTTCCTGGTTTCATATTTATCCAGATATCTTTTATAAATAGAGGTAGCTTCGCTGTACTTCTCCATTTCATAGAGGGTATTACCTTTATAGAGAAAGACTAAGGGAGTAGCCTTTGAGCCGGAATGTCTTAACGCTTGGTCATAAAACGAGATAGCCTTATCCGGCTGATTCATAAAATATTCCTGTTGTCCTCTCGCCAAAAGACTAAATGCCTGTTCATTCATCTTGGCACGACGAGACAAGGAGAAGGGAATAAAAATAGCCACAGCAAGGATAACTATTCCGCCAATTAGAGCATTCTCCTTATTCTCATTGACCCAGGTAACCGACCTTTCTACCCAACTTACCAAACGGTCTTTTTTAAGCTCTTCTTTTACCCATCTACGAGGCATTCAAGCTCCTTTAAGTGCTTTACCAATTAATGACCTGGCGTTTTCCAACATAAGCTCCATATCTTCTTTCGCCATTCCTGCTTTGTTAACCACTTCCAAAGCCTGTTGTTCAGTAATTAAGTCTTCCGGTTCATGCGTATCAGTATTAAAAATTAGCTTTGCTCCCCTCTTTTTCGCCAAACTCCCCACGTGTTGATTGGTTAGAGAGTGTCCCTTGCGGGAGGTAATCTCAAGAAGTACATTTTTCTCCTTTGCCAGGTCTACTTCTTCACTACTTATTTTTCCTGGATGGGAAAGTATATCTATCATGCTGGATAAGGCAGCCCGGTTTGTGCCTGGAGGAACAGATTCGACTGTAGTTTCTCCGTGCACCAAAATAATTTTTGCTCCCAGCGCTCTACATTCCTCAGCAACCCGGGAAATTAAATTAGGAGGAACATAGGTCAGTTCTGCACCCGGAAGGACCTCTATTTTATACTCAAGAGTGAGAATTGAAGAGACCTTAACGATATGCGGAATTACGAAACTGAGATTAGACATATCAACATGGTCGGTAATAGCTATTGCTTCGTAACCCTTATTCTTGGCACGAAAGACGAGTTCCGAAGGGATTAATGAACCATCAGAAAAGAAGGAATGTGTGTGAAGGTCAATCATCTATAGTATCCAATATGATTTTTTCTGGTGCCCCCGGGGGGATTCGAACTCCCGACACGTGGTTTAGGGCCAAAAATTTAAACAAGTTCCACTTTAATTCGTTTATCTAGTTCATGTGCAACTTTGATTAATGTTCCTAAGGATAAGCTTTTGTTATGAGGATTCTCTAATCGAGATACCGTTTGTTGTGTAGTATGTAATCTTCTAGCCAAATCTTTCTGACTTAATTTTTTCTTTTGTCTAATTTTAGCTATTTGAATGGCCAAGAAGGCAAAAACTTCTTCTTCCTCAAAAGCCTTGCGAAATTCTGGATTCTTCAAATCCTTTTTCAACCTGTCTCTAAATCGTCTCACTCCTTTCATAATTTAATCTCACCTCCTAGATATCTTCGTAAAAAATCATGTCTTATCCGTTCTGCTCTTTCAATCTCTCTCTCAGGAATTTTATCCGTTTTCTTCAAGAAACCATGAGTGATAACAATTATCTTGCCAAGGAAAAAATACAAGAAACGATAGTAATTTGAACCAAAAACAATTCTAAGCTCCCGGATTTTACCTTTTACGATGTCTGCAAAAGACCTCGGTAAATTTGGCCCCTCCTCTTCAAGTTTTTCAATCCATTTTTCTACCTTTGCTCTTACTCTAACTTGCAATCCGTCTAAAAACTCATCTGTGGGGCATCTACCCCGCTTATCTAAATAAAAGATTACTTTGTACTGCTTAGCTTCCATATTAAGCATACACTATTTTTGGTGTATTGTCAAGCCTTTTTTACATCGTTGTTTGTAACGTTCGGTGCGTTGCTACAGTCCCGAAATCGTCCCGTAAAGGATTCTGAAAAACCTGTCTTTAGAAAAAACTAATAAAATTGGTGCCCCCGGGGGGATTCGAACTCCCGACAAACGGTTTAGGAAACCGCTGCTCTATCCAACTGAGCTACGAGGGCGACTCTTTCTTCTCTATTTCAGGCGTAAACATGCATTTGTAACCTGCTTATTTTCCTGTTTATATTATACCTTCTTTCAAGGTTTCGTCAAGAATTTTTTTGGAAAATGTCATAAGTTCCCACATAAAATAAGAAATCCCGAATCGCTTTGATTTTTCAAGCAGATTCGGGATTTTGTCTATCTTTTTGTAAATAAAAGTTACTCAGGGCTTCGATTCCTGAGTTGAGGCTCTGGATTTCTTTATTTTCCTACCATGCACAAAGCGATGAGAAGGAGTATTATAAGGATTAGTGCAGCTTCCATTGTCTTTTTGAACAGCTCCAGTTCCCCCGCTATCTATTTTCCCCAGCTAAAAGTAAGGGCAAATTTGTGGAGATTTCCCAGGTCGTGAGAACTAAATGCATAATCCACAGTGAAAATTTTTATCTTCAATCCTATTCCACAGGTAAAGGTTTGCAGATGGTTAATTCCTGCCCTCAAATCGATCCTTTTCAAAGAAGAGGACGTAGCCCCCTCCCAGGGAGAAAACTCTACTCCTGCACAGAAGTATAACTTCTCATCAGCGAGCTTGTTGATATCCGCAGTCAGGGTGAGACGGTTAGAGAATGTCTTCAATGCCATACCACCTTTCAAATTCATCTCATACACATCGGGCTCATCTCTTAAAGTCACCTTTGGCTGTAAGACATTTTGCAGGGCTAACCCGATGTTCAGTTCGTCTAAGGGCTGATAAAGTATCCCCAAATCTATTCCCTGGCCATTCCCTGAATATTTCATCACTCGCTCATGAAGCAGTTTTAAACTTGCTCCCAGGGAGAGCTGCCCATAAATTCTATTTGCATAAGAAATAATTACTGCATTCTTCAATATCGACTTATTTATGCCAATCACATCTCCGGTACCGTCAACTTCTTCATACCCTCCGGAATGGAAGAGAACATCGGAAATAGCTAAAGTCCCCAGCCTTCCCAGGGGATGAACATAAGAAAGAAAGTTATAACTCGTCTGTTCGAAGAAGGGAGCATACATAGCAAGGAACTGATGTTCATTAATCTGCGTTAAGCCTGCAGGGTTCCAATAAGGCGCGCTCGCCTCATTTGCCAGTGCCACATATGCTCCCCCCATTGCTAAAGACTTTGCTCCTGCTCCATACTGTAAATAGTCATTGGCCATTCCGTAGTAATTATCTGCTGTGGCAACCTGGCAATGTAGACCAAGAATTACCACAGAAATAAGAAAAACGCTCCGATGAATCGGAGCTACTCCAAATAGTCTAAAAGGCCTATTTTCCATTCTTTTCCCTACTTCTATTTAGCAACGGCAATCTTCCTTAACATATGCCTCTTCTCTTTCTCCACCCAGATGCGACAGATATAACCTCCATTTGCCACCACTTTTCCAGAGAGATTCCTTCCGTCCCAGGGAACGGTATTCGCTTCCTTACCACCTTTTTCTCCTGAGCGATAATTCTCCTGCCAGACCTCTTGACCGAGGAGGTCGTAGATTGTAATTGTTACATTGGAAGGCTGATTTAGATTATATTTTATGTAAGTATTCTCTCTACCCGCACGGAAGGGATTGGGTTGATTGAGAACTCCAGCCACGTCATCGCTATGGGATTCAGTTTCTGCGGGATTCTCGGATGCAGAGCCAGGTTCTGCTGGGTCCTCGTAAACAGGGTCCGGTTCTGCCGGGTCCTCGTAAACAGGGTCAAGCTCTCCCGCCCCGTAAGCTCCCATATCAACTTCATTCTCCCCCGCACCGATGCAAGGACTATCTGTTTGCAAATGAAAATCACGGTTTGCAAAATCTATAAATTTTGGGTCTTGAGAAACACAATGCAAACCCCTTCCATCTTCGCTCTGATAATCAGAAACAGATTTCCATTCCCCTCCATAGCGCACACACATTGACGCATCAGCAGCATTATACCAGTCGTTGTAGTCATCATTAGTAGAAGAATTTATTCCCGTGACCACACCTACTGAAGCACTGCTTGAATAACCAATATTATTTTTAAGAATAACGTTCGAAGCCAGTTCAACACAGATTATCCCTCCAAAACTAGCAGAGAAACCAGGAAGACCAACAAATGTGTTATTTTCAACAATGTGATTTGTTCCCCCATGGATCCAAAAGACGCCACCTGTGGAAGCACTGTCAAGGTAAACCAAATTTCCCCTTACAATTGCAGTCCCATCATCAAAAAGGTGGATTCCATCTGCTCCCCCGCTTCCATCCCAGCCCACATCATAAATAACGTTATCAATAACCTGTGTGTCTTCGGTAGAAGGAGAAAAATTAAAACCATCATCAGAAATCCTGTAACATACATTTCTGCGGAAAATATTTCCTCTATTGGTACTTTCACTTGTGTGAAAAGCGTAGTAGACATCATGAATAATACAATCTTCTACTATGTTATAATCACTGCCACCACTCAAGTCAACTCCAACACTTCCGCCTGGATTACAATGATGAATATGGCAATTTGATATTATATTATGGTCATTGTTATGGTTCATCTGTACCCCTCCGCCAGAGGGATTTGTAATCTCAAAGCCGTCAAATCTATTATAGCTTGCTCCATTCCCAAAATAGATTTGACCAATTATTGGAGTATCTCCGGGGTAGGCAAGATATGATATGTAATTGTCGGCAGTTCCACTTCTGGATACCATAAATCCACTATAAGCTCCTTGTTTAACATAGACAGTATCACCAGCAACCATTGTATCTGCTGCCTTATCAACAGTTGTCCATGGCGCTGTTTCTGTCCCAGGATTATTATCATTGCCATTTTTTGCTACGTAATAAGTCGTTGCTTGCGCCAAAGTTGAAATACATAATAAACTTATTAAAGCTAAAAAAAACACTAACGAATATTTAAAGAGGTCTTTGAAAACACTCATGGCACTACCCTATCTTCCCCATTAATACGCAAACCATCGTCATTGCAGCAGGCTAATAAAATAAAAACCCCTGGCTTTCCATTCGAAAAACCAGAGGTCTATTACTTTTCTGGCTTCGGTAGCCCGGCTACCCCCCACCCAGCATTCTGGGTGTGGGGCCCGTGGCTTTACGTCCCACCCTTTCGAATGGTTTGCCCTTATCGAGCCATAAAATATTTAGATTTTAGAACAGCTTAATTTTGAACTCAAACCCCCTACTATATAAGTAATTCCGACTTGTTTCTCTATACACTTTCGTAAGTATACCACAACGATGTTAAGTTTGTGTTAAGAAAATGTTAAGTTTTTGTTAAGTTTTTGTAAAATTTTAGACGGGTTTTTCTTTAAGGCGGGAGATTGTAAGGCAGGTATTATAACGCAGGGCTACTACTTTGCCACTATTTTAAGTCTCGAGGGATTTGATATACTAAAGACTCTATTTGTCGTAGCGGAGCTTTATTTCTCCCCTATCAATCCATTGTCTACCGTTCTTATAAATAACAGTAAATTCGTAGAAATAGTCTCCATCCTTTACCAGCCTTCCCTTCCGGTCACGGAGATTCCACCCGATAATTTTCGGTGTACGCCTCCTCGCCCTGAAGGCTCTCACCACTTCTCCATTTTCATCCATTATCTTCAGAGTCCATTGCTTTACGGTAATTGAGGGAATATCGGTAGAAAATTTCAGGGGCTCACTTGATGCGCCAAGCCAATAAGTATTTCCTGACTTCAAAATTGGCTCCACTCTGGCTTTATAAATACTTCCCCAGCGAAAAGTAAGGCCAAATCTATGGAGATTTCCTATCTTGTGAGGATTAAATGCATAGTCTAAAGAGATAAATTTCATCTTCAATCCGATTCCCAAAGTAAAGGTTTGCAAGTGGTTAATTCCTAATCTTAGGTCAATCCTTTTCAAAGTAGAGGAGGAAATCTTCTCCCAGGGAGAAAATTCTACTCCTGCACATAAGTATGCCTTCTCATCAACGAGCTTATTGATATCTGCAGTCAGGGTGAGGCGGTTATAGAATGTATTCAATGCCAGACCAGCTTTCAAATTTATCTTGTACACATCGGGGTCATCTATAAGGGTCACTTTTGGCTGCAAGACATTTTGCAGGGCTAACCCGATGTTTAATTCGTCTAAGAGCTCATAAAGTATCCCTAAATCTACTCCCTGGCTATTCCCTGAATATCTCATCACTCGCTGGTGAATCAGTTTCAAACTTGCTCCCAGGGAGATACGTCTATAAACTCTATTTGCATAAGAAATAATTATGGCATTCTTGAATATCGACTGATTCGTGCCCAGAACATTTCCCTCACCGTCAACCTCTTCGTACCCTCCCGAATAGAGAAGAACGTCAGAAATAGCCAGATTCCCCAGCCTCCCCAGGGGATGAACGTAAGAAAGGAAGTTATAACTGGTCTGTTCAAAGAACGGAGCATACATGGAAAGGAACTGGTATTCTTCAATCTGTGTTAAGCCCGCAGGATTCCAATAGGGAGCACTGGCCTCATCTGCCAAAGCTACATATGCTCCTCCCATGGCTAAAGACCTCGCTCCTGTCCCATACTGCAAATAGTCATTGGCCATTCCGTAGTAATTCGCTGCTTTGACAAATTGCCACTGCATCCCAAAAATTAACAACCCGATAGGAAATATTCTAAAAACCCTCTTTTTTATTCTCTTCTCCTACTTTCTATTTAGCTACAGCAATCTTCCCTACCATATATCTATTCTCTCTCTCCACCCAGATGCGGCAGATATAGCCTCCATTTCCCACCACTTCTCCAGAGAGGTTCCTTCCATCCCAGGGAACGCTATTATTCTCTTCCTTACCACCGTTTTCTCCCGCTTCATAGCTTTTACGCCAGACTTCTTGACCGAGGAGGTCATAAATTGTAATCGTCACATTTGAAGGCTGCTTGAGACTGTATACAATATAAGTCTCATCCTTACCTGCCTGGAAAGGATTGGGTTGATTGCGGACTTTCGCCTCTTCCTCACCGTTACCGGAGTCAGGCACTGCCACGCCGTAAGCTCCCATCTCGGCTCCGTTTTCACCAGTATCTTTGCAAGGAGAATCAGGCATTAAGTGAAAATCACCATTTTCACCACTTACAGGATTTACAAATTTTGGGTCTTGAGAAATAGAATGTAAACCCCTCCTATCCTCATCTTGATATTCAGAGACAGATTTCCATTCCCCTCCGTAGCGCACACACATCGACGTATCACCAGCATTATACCAGTCATTGTAGTCATCGTTAGTAGAAGAATTTATTCCCATAACCACGCCTATCGAGCCATCACTTGAATAACTAATATTATTTTTTAGAGTAACGTTAGAAGTAAATTCAAGCCAGATTATCGCTCCATCACTAACAGAGAAATTAGAAAGACCGACAAATGTGTTATTTTCGATAATGTGATTGCTTCCCCCGTGAATCCAAAAAACGCCACCTGTGGAAGCACCGTCATGGTAAACCAAATTTCCTCTTACAATTGCAGTTCCATCATCGTAAAGATGGATACCATCTGCTTCCCCGCTTTTGTCCCAGTCTACATCATAAATAACATTACTAATGAGCTGGGTATCTTTGGTAGAAGGAGAAAAATTAAAACCATCGTCAGAAATATTGTAACATACATTTCTGCGGAAAATATTTCCTCTATTGGTAGTCCCACTTGTGTGAAAAGCATACAAGACATCATGAATAACGGAATCTTCTACTATGTTATAATCGCTGCCACCGCTCAAGTCAACTCCAACACTTCCACCTGGATTACAATGATGAATGTGGCAATTCGATATTATGTTATAGTCATTGTTATGGTTCATCTGTACCCCTCCGCCAGAGGGATAGGTAATCTCAAAGCCGACAAATTTATTATAGCTTGCTCCGTATTGAAAATAGATCTGGCCAATTTTTGGAGTATCTCCTGGGTAGGCAAGATATGATATATAATTATATGCAGTTCCGCTTCTAGTTACATCAAATCCACTATAACTTCCCGCCATAACATAAACAGTATCTCCGGCTTCCATTGTATCCGCTGCCTTATCAACGCTTTCCCAGGGCCTTGCTTCTGTTCCAGGATTATCATCATCGCCATTTGTTGCTACGTAATAAGTTGTTGCTTGTGCCCAAGTTGAAATACATAACAAACTTGTTAAAGCCAAAGAAAGCGCTAAAAAATATTTGAAGAAATTTTTGGAAACACTCATAGTACTACCTCTTTTTTCAATTTCACCTTGCTCCAGTCCCAAAGAGCACAACAGGAATTGTCTTAAAAAAGATTTTAAAATCTAACCCCAAGGACCAATTATCAATATATTCTAAGTCGAGTTTCATCCACTGCTCAAAATCAATTTCATTTCGGCCACTAATTTGCCAAAAACAAGTTATGCCAGGCCTCATACTCAGTCTTCTCCTTTGCCATGTCTCATAGTTAGTGACTTCGCCAGGGATGGGTGGGCGAGGACCGACAAGGCTCATATCACCTTTCAAAACATTAATTAACTGGGGCAACTCATCTAAACTAGTCTTACGTAAGAACTTGCCAATTTTTGTCATTCGCGGGTCGTTCCTAATTTTAAATACAGGGCCATCCATTTCATTTAAAGCAAGAAGCTCTTCTTGCATTTTCTCGGCACCAACCACCATACTTCTAAATTTTAGTAAGCTAAATTTTCTGCCGTTCATTCCGTTTCTTTCTTGCTCAAAAAATAATGGCCCACGAGAGCTTAATTTAATGGCTAATGCTGTTAATAAAAGAATTGGTGCCAAAAGAACTAATCCCACTAAAGAGACAATAATATCAAAACCTCTTTTTATAAACAATTCCCATGGCGAACCAGGAGTTGTCTCCAATCGCATAAGGGGAATACCACCTAAATCCGTTGCTTGTAGCTTTCCAATTTTGAAATTAAATAGGTCTACGGCAACAGATACTTTTATTCCCTCTCTTTCGCAACTTAATATACTTTCTTCAATACGGGTCAGCCATAGCCGAGGAACAATGAATACAACTTCATCAACTATCTTCTCATGGAGGATGTCGGGAATATCTTTTAACAACCCAATGACCTCAACGTTTGAGACCTTCTTACCCATTTTCTCCGGTTCATTGTCTATAAGGCCAACGATTTTTATACCCCATTCGGGATGTTGTTTAACCATTTGAACAAACTTCTCAGCTCTTTTTCCAGTTCCCACAACCAGGAGGTGTTTATAATTATTTTCTCCTGGACGGGCATGCTTGAAGCCCTGAATTAGTATTACTTTCTCTAAACTTAAAAGGCCAACACCTATGGCTGAGAAGAAAAACATAAAAATTCTACTAACGTAGGTAAGCTTAAAAATAAAAATGAATGTTCCAATTATTAAAGTAGCAAAAAACCCTGTTTTTATGATAATCCAAAGTATATTTGTAAACCTTTTAGTTCTAAAAGATTCGTACAGTCCTTGAACACTAAGTAAACCAGACCATACAGGAAGAATAATTAATAATAACCATAGATACTTATCCAAAGGATAAATTGCCCCCATAATCACTCTTGAAGGGAATAAGTCAAGTTTGTAGAAAAGATAGATATTCCCTCGAAGGAAATAGGCTAAAATAAAGGAACCAGCCACTATCAACACATCGGCGAATATCATCATTTTCTTTAGAAATGCCTCATACTCTTTTATCATAAAAACTAACCCATTTTATAAATTCGTTGATTATGTTCCATGTTTCAACATTTATTTACTAAATACTTTCTCATAAGCTTTTATTAGTTCCTTTTCCGTATGACTCCAGGCAAGCTTTTCTTCGATTCGTTTTCTTCCATATTCTCCCATTTCTTGTCTCTTTTTTTCATTTTTTAATAATTCCAAAATCTTATTGGCAAAATCTTCCGTGTCATTTGGCTTGGCGTATAGGGCAGCATCTTGAGCCGAAAAACGCGTCTCTTTTAAATCAAATGAGACAACTGGCTTAGCCATAGCCATATATTCCATAATTTTATTCATCGTTGAGTTATCGTTGAGCTCATTTTTCGGATCGGGGCCAACGCAAACATCTGCTGTAGATAGATATCTCACTAACTCTTCGTCTGGAATTCTGCCTGTAAACAGGATATGCTCTTGCACGTCCAATTCACTACTCATCCTTTTTAAGTCATTAAAGGAATCTCCTCCACCAATTAATACGAAAAGAATGTCCTTCCTTCTATGATTTCTTGTTATGAATTCTACTGAACGCAGAAGATAATCTACTCCATCTTGAGGCCCCATTACTCCCAGATAACAGACCATATATTTCCTTCCCTTTTTCAACTCTGGCTCTGCTTTCAACCGTTTAAGTCTTTGGAAATCCGGCCCGGTTCTTACGACAAAAATATCTTCTTCTTTCACTCTACCCCTTTCTGTGGCATTTTTTTTGTAAGACTCATTGGTTGCGATTACCAGGTCGGCTGTCTTGTAAGTTAATTTTTCTAAAAACAAGAGACCCTTGAGAAGTAAGCTTCTTTTTGCCGAACCGAATCTTGCCTGGTAAACTTCAGGGCACAAATCATGCTGGTCAAAGACAAATTTCTTACCCAGCAGTTTATAAAATGCTCCTAAAAGAAAAAATGTATCTGGAGGATTACATGCGTGAATAACGTCGAACCCTTCCTTAAAAAGTATCTTCACAGACAAGAAAAAAGTCATAAGCCAGCAATATGTAAACTCCCAGAGATAACTGAGAAATCCTTTTGTGGGAGGTGGCATGGGATAGCGGTAAAGACTAATTCCATTTAGCACTTCATATTTGGCGTCATCTTTTCCTCTGGGTGATATCACCGAGACCTTGTAACCCTCTCCAGTAAGAGTATTGGCTTCTAACCAAACTCTCCTGTCAAAAGGGACAGGAAGATTTTCCACTATGATGAGTATTTTACCAACATATCCCTTCATAGTTACTTTTCCTTTCATTTTTTCCATCTCCAATTCTGGCCAGATCAATTATTATTTGGTCTTCTCGTATTAACTCGGGGATTTTTTTAAATTCCTCAGAATTATTTCCAATCACTAACACTTCGGAACGGCTCAACACCTCCTCGATAGATGAGGACATCAATGATGATATATGAGGGATCTCTTTTTCAATATACTGTTTATTGGCACCGAATATTTTTGCAATGGAGACATTTTTATCATAGATACTAATCTTATAGCCTTTTCCTAACAAAGTCTCAATTAATTCCACCATAGGACTTTCTCGGAGGTCATCAGTGCCCGGTTTAAAGCTAAACCCAAAAATTCCTATTTTTTTCTTTTTAGTTTTCTTTATTAAATTTATTCCCATCTTTACCTGGTTCTCATTGCTATCCAGAATAGAATTAAGCAAGGGCAATCTTAAATCTTCTCTCTGTCCTTTATACAGTAAAGCTCGCAAGTCCTTAGGGAGACACGAGCCTCCAAAGGCAAATCCTGGTTTAAGATAATACGGGGATAAGTTAAGCTTTGTATCCGTACAAAATATTTCCATTACCTGATGGCTGTCAATCCCCAGCTTTTTACATATATTCCCTATTTCATTGGCGAAACATATCTTAAGTCCATGAAAGGAATTATTCACGTACTTTATCATCTCCGCAACTTTTATCGATGTCCTGATGACCGGAGTGTCTATATTAGCGTAGATTTGTTCAACAATGTCTCCACTTCCCTTGTCCAGCTCTCCAATAACCATCATTGGAGGATGATAGAAATCGTAAACCGAGCTTCCTTCTCGCATAAATTCGGGATTCATGCACACTCCGAAATCGGCTCCTGCTTTCTTACCCGAAGTTTTCTCTAAAATAGGAATTATTTCTCCTTCGACACTACCGGGCAACACGGTACTCCTGAGTACTACCACATGATAATTATCTTTTTCCCGCAAGCCAGCGCCAATTTCTTCGCATACTCTCTTAACATATTTCAGATCCAAACTGCCATTATCATTACTCGGTGTACCTACACAAATCATAGATATTTCAGAATTTTTTACTGCC
>WJOT01000066.1 GCA_009619095.1 Clostridia bacterium | reverse complement strand
AAAATCCCCGAAAGTTTCAGGAAAAGTTCCATATTAACGCCTCCTTACTTTATGTTCTTTTTCTTTTAGGTCATTCGCCCGTTTCAACTCAGTAGCCAGTTTCTCCCCTACTTTCACTACTTTATCCAGCATCTCTTTGAGAGTCTTCAGTTGTTTTGGCTCAAGGGTAATCTTCATCAAAAACCTCCTTGAATGCCGCAAAAGTCTTGCGTTTGTGCCAGGCTCGACCTTTGGTTTACATCAAAGGAATTATATAAAAAGAAAGCTATTTAATGCAAGATGTAAATATCAAAATCCTTGTATCCAAGTGTACATTAATGCGTAAAAAAAATCGTTACTATCAACTCGATTTTATAAAAGATAATTTTCAGAATTTAGTAGTCCCTGAATTTAGACATTTATGGACAACCTTCTGCTTGATTATCTGTGCTAACTCTTGTGTAAATTGCACATCTTAATTTCGCTTGTATTTTAACCTCCTTTTTGATAAAATAGTTTTGCAATACGGGGCCTCTCAGTATAGTATCACAATACTATATAAAAGTCAAGAAATATGTATTTAAAAAATTTAGTTAAAATTCGTAAGCAAAAAGGCTGGTCGCAAGAAAAACTAGCTGTAGAGTCTGGTATTTCTTATAATACAATCATAAAAATTGAAAGAGGCGGAATAGAAAATCCCAAAATTGATACTGTTATTAAATTTGCTGATGCTCTTGGCGTCAGCATTGATAAGTTGGTAGGGAGGTAAGGATAAAATGGGTAATAATATCTTAGAAAAAGTTAATTTTGGTCATATAGACGCTGAAGCCGATCCAAATCTAATCAGGTATTTTCTTGAAACTGATTCTTATAAAAGAATATTTTCAGGTGAAAAGATGTACGTTATTGGCAGGAAAGGAACTGGTAAAAGCGCTATATATTTAAGTATAGAAGGAATAAATGACATTAATTTTCCCGTCACTGGTTTAACTTTTGATGATTACTCCTGGCAAGTTCACAATAAGATAAAGGATGAAAGTAAGTCAATTGACTTCGCATATGTTAATACATGGAAATATATAATTCTTTTGGAATTAGCAAAGTTAATTTTAAAAGAACAAAAAGCTGATTCAAAAGAAGTTAATGAAATTAAAAGCTTTTTACAGATTGTCTATGGTTCTTTAACGCCTTCCTTTAGAGAGTTTCTCGTCGATAAAACTAGGAGAATCAAGTGCTTAGAACTACCAAAAATTCCATGGGCAGAATTGAGCCTAGGAAAACTTGAGTTTGAAGATCAAAAAACACCGGAAAGAAAATTGATAGCAAGTATTAATGTTGTAAATAGTATTCTGCAAGATAAATTATTTCATCTGCTTTCCTCTGATAAAATGTACTTTGTAATGTTTGATAAGTTAGATGATGGTTGGGATAATAGCGAAGAATTTAAATCATCTATGATCGGATTGCTTAGAGCTTGCAGAGATTTGAACTTAGAGAGTAGAAAATGTTATAAACATTTAAGATGTATTCCCTTTTTAAGGTCTGATATTTATGATTGTTTACAATATAATGATAAAAACAAAGCTTATCCTGATATTGAATTTTTAAATTGGAACCTTGAAAGCTTAAAAATAATAATTAATAAACGGATATCATATTCGTTAGGAAAAGGTATGCAAAGTAGCTGGGAACATATTTTTGATACCAAAAAATTAGCCAAGAGAACAACCAACTTTAATTATATAACTAAAAGAACCTTATTAAGACCTAGGGATATTATTCAATTTTGTGCGTCTTGCAAGAATATGGCATTACGCAATCACCACCACAAAATTTTGTCAGAAGATATTTATGAAGGTGAAAATGAATATTCTGAATTTATATATCGCGAATTTATAGATGAAGCACATAAACAATGTCCTGAGATTGAGCAATTTTTTGAGATATTACGAGGCCTTCGGTATGAAAGATTTACTTTTGAAAATTTTGAGGAAGAACACAAAAAATCAGGAATAGCAAAATCACTAAATTCTTCTGTAGTTTTAAAAAATCTTTTCGATTACAGTATAATTGGAATTGAAAGAATAGGTGGAAAAGTAGGAGGATCACGATTTGAATTTAAATACACGGATCCCTTGATTCGCCCAGAATTCAATAGAACAATAGTTATTCATCCTTCCCTTAAAAAACATCTGAAGCTAATAGAAAGAAGAAAGAGATAAAAAAAATAATAGATAGAAAACGGCATAGCAAGCCCTTCGCCTCTTTGTAAAAGACCTTCCGCAAAAAAGGGGATTTGAAAAAAATCTTTTCGCCAAAAAACTCATTAAAGACATTCAATATTCACCCAAAGAAATCCGAATAAATCTTTTTTATTTTGACCTTCCCGACGACAATCCTTCGACTTCGCTCAGGACAAGTCCTTCTTTAGGAGTGGGAAGCGGGCGAGCCCAAGACCTTAAAAGTATAGCAGAAATTGGCGAGCCAAAAAGGGCGGGATTAAATAAGAGTAGTTTTTTTAGTGGTTTTGGCGAGTTCGAAAAAGAAGGAATGGCTCCCCGAGTTGGACTCGAACCAACAACCCTCCTGTTACAAGTATCCCCCAAGGTCTTACATTACCTTGTAAAAATTTAACTCCTGCTAAAACGGAAGGCTTGGTAACAGAGCGCTGGCTCTGCTAGAGAGCAAGCAAAGCTTTGCTTTGCTGCTATAGGGCACATATGGAACAGAGCACAGGTGGGCGACCACAAGGGTCGCCTCTACGCGACCAAAATTATTACGGGGACAAGCCCCTACACTACGCTAGTCCTGTCCTATTGGTCGGAGTGGGGATTTTTGGAAGATTTTTCTGTTAGAATGCTATATTGTTCCTGGGCATTGATGACGGGAGTGCGGGATATCTTTTCTCTTTCATGGTTTGAGGTGGGGAGGTTGACTTCCAGTCCCTTCTCTTCTGCTTTTCGATAGGCTTCCTCTATTAGATTCTGAACCTGGGTATTTTCAGGGTTCTTTTCGCTTATCTTTCCGTAGAGGATGAGGAGATTATTTGCCTCCTGGCTATTTGTCAGAGGCAGTATCTGGCACTCTGCAAGTGCTTCCTCTATTCTGTTTTGAATGAGTAGAGTTTCTACGAGTTCGTATCTATGTTCTGGCTTCTTCTCGGTTAATTTCCTATAAACTTCGGAAGCCTTATCGAAAATTGAGTTCTCAATATATATTCTGGCGAGTTTGGAGAGATTGTCTGAAGTTAACTCCCTTCTCATCTGCACTTCCTCAGCAAGGGTGAGGAACTTGTCCTTATAGCCATTTTCAAAATAGAGTCTCAGGAGTTTATCCTGATATTCCGGATTTTTCTTATCGAGCCGGCTCAATTTCTCGTAGGCGCTGATGGCCCCTTCAGTGTCTTTTAGCTTCTCACAGAGTTGACCAAGAATGTTCAAATCGTAGGGCTTTTTTCTAACTGCTACCATTCGCCGGAAGATATTTATCATTCTATCTTCTTGACCCAAATCGTGATATATTTGTGCTAACCTTTGTAGAATATCGTAATCATCTCCTTCTAAGGAGGACTTCTTTTCGTACATCTCGGCTGCTTTTGTCAGGTCTTTTGCATTCTGGTAAGAAAGCGCTGCCTCACCAAACATTTCTGCTTTCTCATAGGCTAAAGCAGAACCGGAATCGAAAATCTCCTCTCCCTTATAGTGACTGGCAAGCATGTTTACTAAATCTCTGTTTTCCGGCAGATATCCAGAGATTCTCTGGTATGTAAGGAGCTCAGTGTATCTCTTTAGAATTCTGTTATGTCTCTTTTGATAAATTAAGGCGAGGGCGAAGCTGAGAACGAGTAAGGGAAGGAGAATTAAAAAAATTAACCAATTGGGGTATCGCGGTCTGGCTTCTTCTACCTCCGGGACTTCTTCTATCTTGGGGACTTCCACCTTTTCTATTTCTTCTATCTCTTCAGGGATAGGGGTTGGTGCGATTACTTCTTCAGGCATAGGGGTTGGTGCGATTACTTCTTCAGGAATAGGGGTTGGTTCAATTACTTCTTCAGGGATTGGGGTTGGTTTGATGGGGGGGACCTTTCTCGCTAATTCCATCCTTAAGGACCTTGCTTTCTCTATGCCTTCTATGGCTTTTGGGTTCTCTGAGTCAATTGACAAAGCTTCCTGAAACTCAATTATGGCATCATCAAACTGTCCTTTATTAAGGTAATCGTAACCCCGGGAAAGATGGGCTTCTATGAGGGGAAGAAGTTGTTTGGGCTTTTTTGTTTCTAAGAAATAGACATACGAGTCCCAGGGAGAGACAGCGAGATACTCCCCATCTTTGGTTAGTGCTACTCCCCAGACGCAATTCCCTATCCCATATTTCCATAGGAGTTCACCGCGTTGATTTAATAGATACACATTTCCTCTTACCGAACCTAAAGAGATATATTTGCCATCTCCGCTTAAGGAAACGGCTTTAATTCCATCTTCTATCAATTTTTTCCATAGAAGTTTCCCGTCCTTGCTAAGAAAATAGAGCCAGTTTTGGCTGGCTCCTATGATATTTTCACCACTATCGCTGAGAGCTATGCTTTTAATCTCTTCATCGGTCTCATATTTGCCCACCAATCTTCCTTGACCATCCAAAAAGTAGATGTATCCTTTGCTCCCTACGGCAACGAACTGTCCGGATGCATCTATGGCGACTGCTTTGGGTCGATTTACGACTCTATATTTCCACAAAATTTCACCTTTATTATTAAGAAGATATAGGTAATTATCCCGGCTGGCACAAGCAATGAACTGTCCTTCCTCGCTCAGGCAGATATCTTCAATCCAGTCTTTCATTTTATATTTCCCAAGAAGGTTCAAGTCCTTACCAAAGAGGTAGAATAAGTCTCTCGATTTGGCTACAAGGTATAGCCCATTTCCACTTAAGGAAATGGCTGTAATGTCTTGCCCGATTATATATTTGTTCAGTAGATTCCCTTTTCCATCGAAGAGATAGATAGAGCCATCCCGAGAGCTTGCAGCAACTCTCTGGCCATCTTTGCTTATGGAGACATTGTAGAGTATGTCGGCAGCCCTGTAATTCCAGGAAATATTGGGAGTGAATTCTGCTTTGGCGGGAAGAACTAATCCGAGGAGAAGTATGGTGATGAGAAGTGGTTTTCTCATTAAATGCTAGTCCCATTAACGCAGACTGAAGTCTGCTACTCCATAACGCTCCGATGAATCGGAGCTACTCCATTTCCATCCTAAACGCGAAGCTTTGCTTCGCTACTCCATTTTACTACATTACATATTAGGGGTTGAGTTCTTTTTTGATGGCTTGGCTAATGTTTTTGGCTATGTTTTCTATCTTTTCTCTGTCTTTTCCTTCAACCATTACCCTGGCCAGGGGTTCTGTGCCAGAGTAACGAACCAGTATGCGACCTTCTCTTCCCAGTGTGGATTCTGCCTCTCGAATCAGCCTGGAAGTCAGGGGGAGAGAAGTAAAGGGTTTTCTTTCCTTAACTTCCACATTTATGAGCACCTGAGGAGCTCTCTCCATAATTCCTGCCAGTTCGGATAAGGGTTTCTTCTCTTCTCTTATTATAGAGAGGACTCTCAGGGCGGTGATTAATCCGTCTCCTGTCTTACCATAATCGAGAAATATGATATGGCCTGCCTGTTCGCCGCCCAATATGGTTCCGCTTCTGAGCATCTCTTCCAGAACATAGCGGTCTCCAACTTTGGTCTGGAGCACGCGGATTCCTATTTTCTCCATTGCCAGAAGAAGTCCTAAATTGGACATAGATGTAACTACCAAAGTATTATTCTTCAATTTCCCTTTTCTCTTCAGGCACCCAGCACACAAGGCCATAAGATGGTCGCCATCGAGGTCGCTTCCCTTCTCATCTGTAAACAACACCCGGTCTCCGTCGCCATCAAAGGCAAATCCTAAGTCGGCTCGATTTGCCTTTACTGCTTTCTGGATTACTTCCAGATGGAGAGAGCCACTGCCTTCGTTGATATTCTTGCCGTCCGGAGTATTATTCATCACGATGACTTCGCCGTCCAGCCCACGAAAAATCTGGGGAGCGATTTCAGAAACCGAGCCATTGGCGCAATCAATGACCATTTTGAGTCCGGAAAAATTTACTCCTTGAGGGATGCTTTTCTTTATAAACTCAATATACTTCTCTTTTGCCTCCTGGAAAGGAATGATACTGCCTTTCTTTTCTTTTTCAGTATTAGAAAGTTTAGATGCTTTCAGTTTCTTTTCTATCTCGCTCTCCAGTTCGTCGGGAAGCTTCATTCCCGAATTGGAGAAGAATTTTATCCCATTATACTGGTATGGGTTATGGGAGGCGGAAATAACAATACCCGCAAGAGAGTTTGTAGCCTGGGTTAAGTAAGAGATGGCTGGCGTGGTGATTACCCCGCAGTCGCAAACGTCAACTCCTCTTCGGATTAGTCCCTTTGCCAGTCCATCAAAAATCATCTCGCCCGATTCTCTGGTATCACGCCCTATAATGATAGTTGGGTTGAGAGAAGGGACTTTTTGTGAAGTTAACCCGGAAGGAAGAAAGTGGTGGGTCAGAGTTTCAGCAGAGGCAATGCCAATTTTTTCTACGAACTCAGGAGAGAGAGGATACTTGCCGGCAATACCCCGAATTCCATCGGTGCCAAATAGCTTTTCCATAAGCTCTTCCTGAAGTTACTTTCCCAGGTATTTGACATAGTACCACAAGAAAATTGCTAAAAGTACGGCTATAATCTTTATTCCTAAGTTCTCTTTAATTTTTTTTATCATTGGAATCGGTGATGAATTAGGTTCGAATGAACTCCTCTTTTGCTTCTGCCAGTTTCGCCTTATACAGTTGAGTTATCTTGGAGTGCAATTCCTTTATATCTATCTTCCTTTCCAATTTTCGATTGTGTGCCAGGGAAATATCACCAGTCTCCTCGGAAACGACTATTGCCCAGGCATCGGAGACTTCGGTAATGCCGATTGCTGCCCTGTGCCGGGTGCCGAGAATTTTGCTCACCCCGGGCTCGCGGGTTAGGGGTAAGACGCATCCAGCAGCAATGAGTCTCTCATTCTGAACGATTACTGCACCATCGTGGATGGGTGCCCGACTCATAAATATGGAGCAGAGAAGGTCAGCAGTGACTTCCCCATTAATAATTACGCCTTTTTCAATATAGTTGCGCAGTCCTGTATCCTGCTCAAGGATAATTAAAGCCCCGAAACCTTTCTTGCTAAGTCTCTCCAGGGCTTTGATAATCTCGTCAACAAAAACTAACTCCTCGCTAAAAAATGATTTCAGTACAGGACCCTTTCCAATCTGTGCCAGGACGCTTCTGAGTTCTGGCTGAAAGACAATAACTATGGCAATTACGCCAGCAACCCAGACACCCTTCAATATCCAACTCACGGTCTGGAAGTGGAGTGCCCGGGCCACAAAGGTGGCTAAAATTAGAATGAATATCCCCCGCAGAACCTGAATGGCGCGAGTGCCTTTGAGCAACATAAACAATTTATATGTTATGTATGCTACGATTAGAATGTCTACGATATTAACCAGGTACCTTCGCCAAAGCAATGCCAAAAATTCCATTCTTCCATTCCTCTAAAAACGTTTTAATTCCTCCTCTCCCCCACGGGGAGGGTCGGGGTGAGGGGATTTACTTCCTCTCCCCAAGAGGAAAACATGACTTATTGCCTCATTCCGTATATTCTATCCATCCAACTCCTAAATCTTTTCCTGATCCCTTCTTTCATCACCATTCTTTGCTTTCTCACTCTGGCTCTAAAGGTGGGGGGTTGCCTTCTCCTGGGAATTCTTCGACCAGGAATTATCCTTAACTGTTTTCCTACCTGTTCACAAATATCCAGGACCCTGTCCAATTGTTCAGTGGTGTGGGTAGCCATATAACTGGTGCGAATTACAGCTTTCCCTTTGGGAACAGCTGGACTGACAAAGGGGTTGGAGAATATGCCGTTATCGAAGAGAATTCTGCGCATTTTAAAGGCTGTTATATCATCTCCCACGAGAAGAGGAATAATAGGGGTTTCACTGGCGCCTGTATCGTATCCCATCTCCTGGAAGCCTTTTTTCATCTTTCTGGTATTTCTCCATAATTGCTCTCGGCGCTCAGGTTCCTCTTCTATAATCTTCAACGCCTCTAAAACTACAACTACAGAAGCCGGTGGAGGGCTGGCGCTAAAGATTAATGCCCGCGAATGGTGCTTTAAATAGTGAATCACCTCTTCAGGGCCAATGATAAATCCTCCAATAGAGGCCAGAGACTTGCTGCAGGTTCCCATTACGATGTCCACTTCATCCTGTAGACCAAAATGCTCGGCTGTTCCTCTACCACCTTTTCCCAAAACGCCAATAGAATGGGCATCGTCAACCATAATTCTGGCTCCATACTTTTTGCCCAACTTCACTATCCCCGGCAATTCGGCAATGTCTCCCTCTGTGCTGAATACTCCATCCACCACGATGAATTTACCTCGCGAGGGGTCGATAGACTCCAGAGTCCTCTCTAAATCTTCCATATTATTGTGCCTGAACCTTTTCATCTCACCAAAAGAGAGCCGACAGCCGTCAATGATGCTGGCATGGTCAAGTTTATCAGTGATAACCACATCGTCCTTTCCCACTAAGCCAGCAATAGTGCCTAAGTTGGTAAGAAATCCCGTAGTGAAAAAGAGAGCTGCTTCTTTTCCTTCAAATTCAGCCAGCTTCGACTCCAGTTCCTCGTGAATATCGAAAGTTCCGTTCAAAAACCTGGAACCAGTACAACCTGTGCCATATTTCCTTAAAGCCCTGGCTGCTGCCCTTTTGAGTCTGGGATGGGTGGTAAGTCCCAGATAGTCATTCGAGCCAATCATAATCATTGGTTTACCATCGACAATAACTTCCGGGTCCTGAGCAGACTCAATTGTATTGAAATAGGGATAGAAACCGCCCGCCATTACTTCCTTGGCAGCTGTAAATTTGCCGCATTTTTCAAAAATATCCATTTCTCCCTCCTAATGTAAAAAAGGGGACAGGTACTTTTTTAAAGCCAGCCATTATCTTTATACCAGCTGGCTGTTATCTTCAGTCCTTCCTCTAAACTAACCCTGGGCTTAAAACCCAGGCTTTCTCTTGCTTTAGTTATATCGCAGAACCATCCATTATGGAGTAGTTCTTTTGCCTTCTGCCTGTCGATTAGAGCTGGCTTATGGGTTATCCCTGAGGAAAGTTCTGACAAAAAAGCCGATGCTAAAATCAGCCATCGGGGTATGTTTATCTTGATTGTTTTTATTCCCATTGCCCGGGCTGCTTTATCCGCAGCTTCTTTCCAGGAATACGACTTTTCATCGGCAATAAAGTAAGTCTCGCCACTGGAATTTTCATTTTCTGCCGCCAAAATCATCCCCTCTACCAGGTCTCCAACATATAATGCGTTAAAATGCCCTTCTCCCTTTCCCGGAAGAGGTCTTAATCCTTTCTTAAGAAATTTAAAATATGTGTATATGTCTTTATCCCGGGGTCCGTAAATTACCGGCGCTCTAACAACCAAGACTGGCAATCTGTCACTATAACTATGAACCACAATTTCTCCCTTAAGTTTACTTTTACCGTAATCGGTTATTGGCTGACAATCTTCCTCACCATTAGGATTAATCGGTCCCGCTGCTGCCTGGGTGGAGAGATATAGGAACTTCTTTATCTTTCGATTTGTTTTATTACATACTTCGAGTAAATTCCTTGTTCCCAGAAAATTCACCCGGTAGTAGGTCTCTCTATCCACAGCCCTCACTACTCCTGCCAGATGATAGACATAATCCGCACCTTCTACTGCCTTATACAAACTATCTTTTTCTGTGCAGTCTCCGTAAACAAATTCTACATCCAGCCCCTTGAGCCAGTTGAGATTGCTCGTCTTGCGCACGAGGCAGGTAACCGAGTATCCTCTCTTTTTTAATGCTTCCACAAGATGGCTACCAATAAATCCGTTACTACCACTTACCAATGCTCTCATTCAATTCGCTCCACCAGTTCCATAATTGCTCTTGCTGTTTCCTCAGCCGCCTTTGGTCTTGCTAAGACTTGAGCTTTTCGGCTCATTTCTTCTATCTTCTGAGGGAATAACAATAATTCTTCTATAACTTCTGGCAGGTCCTTCAGATGGTCTACTGCCAAAGCTGCCCCTTGGTCAATCAGGTATCGACCATTTCTCTCTTCCTGCCCGGGAATTGGTTTAACAATAATTAGCGGCAGACCCTTAGCTAATGCTTCGGCACTGGTCAGTCCGCCAGGCTTGGTAATTATCAGGTCACTGGCATCCATCAAGCTATCCATGCTGTTAGTGTAACTGAGCACTTTAGTGGTAAATGCCAGTTTTCTTCCCATTTTCTTTGCTCTCAGCCAGAGCCTCTTGTTTCTGCCGGCAACTATAATTGCCTGAAAGGGAGCATTCACTTGAGAGAGTAACCTCAGAATTCTCCGTACTGGAATCATACCCCGGCTTCCCCCTGCAATTAACAGCGTAGTTACCTCGCGAGACAGCCCTAATTCCGACCTCTTCTTTAGTTTATCATAAGAACTCATAAATTTAGGGTCAATGGGAATGCCTATCTCCTTAATCTTTTCTCTATGAATACCTCTGTCCACAAGAGTATCTTTTGTCTCTTCTGTGGGTACAATGTACAGGTCTACTTTGTCATGAAGCCAATAAGGGTGAACTAAATAGTCAGTAATCACCGCCACCAGGGGAAGACCATTTCCTCTCTCCCCTTTATAAGCAGCTGCTACGTGACAGGGAGCAGCCTGAGTGCAAATGATAACATTGGGCTTATGCTCTTTCAGTATCCTCTCCATCTTTGCAAAATATAGCCGATTAAAGAACTTCCTAAAATCTTTTGTAGCAACAGCAAAATCATGATTGTCGTAGAGAACCCTCCAGATTAGAGGAATATTTTTGATGACCTTCGTATACCAACTAATAATCATTCTTCCCCTTCTGGGGTAGGCACATTCAATAGAATCTAATGCTAAAGTTTCCACATCAGAATGCAGGCTAAACGCACTCTGTAGTGCCTGGGCTGCCCTATGGTGCCCTGAATCCTGGGAAGAGTAGAAGAAAAGTATTCTATTTCGCATATAAGAAATCAATCTCCTCTTTACTGTTTTGTACGGCTAAAACCGTGCTTACTTATTGTAGGCACAATTTCAAATTGTGCATTATCTCCTCTTTGTCCTCTTTGTCCTCTTCGCCTCGAGTTTCCTGATTCTCTTCTCGAGTTGTGCTATATCTTTCTTAGAAGCAAAGTCAACTTTTGACAGGATTCCGGCTACCTCTTTCTTTACTAAATCTCCCAACTTCTTCTGTGTCTTTTTTCCTCTCTTCACCAGCTCTCCCACGAAAGCGGCAGTCTCTCCCTTGCCTGCTCCTTCTATTGCTAACAATTGTTCTACCAATTTTTTTGCCCTCTCCTGAGTCAAGGCGGCTAAACCTAATCCTGCTAATAATACCCTATTAACTAAATCCGAAGCTTTGAATTTCATCTTTTTTTTCCTCCTTATATATTTAAAAGTTCGCTATACGAACTATTTCTTGAAAAAATTTATACCCTTCTGGCTTCTTCCAACCTCTGAGGAGTGCCAGTCATCTTCTCCATAATCTGAATCAAAACATGGCAGTCATTTTCCGTCAAGTTTCTTAAAATTCCCCTAACGTGCCTCTTTTTCCAATGGTCAACCTTGCGAATGATTCTCTTTCCCAATTGGGTAAGATGAACATGGACTCTACGGCGGTCTTTCTCATCCCTTTCTTTTTCTACGAAGTGCTTCTCTACCAGGCGACCCACAAGCTCGCTTACAGTATTCACATTAACCCCCAATAATTTGCTTAACTCTCCTACCATACATTTCCCTTTTCGGGTTATGGTAGCCAGGGCAAAATATTGTGGCAAAGTGATTTCAGCACCATACAACTTAGGGAGCTGGGGAACCTGAAAATTTTTGACCAGAGTAGGTAATACATCATCCATTCTGGAAACATACTTTTTAATCTCTTTTCCCCTCATAAATTTCACCTTAAAATAAGAAAATCGCAAGTATTTTACTTAATTTTCAAGGTTTTGTCAACAAAAATTGGAACCTTACTTTTTCAAAACTTTACACCCAGACTTACCCGATGGCCATTTTCCAATTTATCCGCCAGTCCGAAAGCATAATTAATAAAATAGTTCTGATATGTGAAACCCATACCTATAGCCAA
This sequence comes from Clostridia bacterium, assembly GCA_009619095.1. Taxonomy (GTDB): domain Bacteria; phylum UBA6262; class WVXT01; order WVXT01; family WVXT01; genus WVXT01. The sequence goes on along the minus strand of WJOT01000066.1, from coordinate 2,274 downwards.
TCCGGTATCATCACTATTGAATTTATAGCCAATTCTTCCCTGAACCATCTCTCGCCAGTCAAATTCAAAACCAACTGCTGGAGTAAGTATCTGCTCATAAACCAGAAAAGGGAAATCTGCACTCAGCAGAATTTTCCGGCTGCCAAAAGACCTCTCATAAGCACCACCAACACAAATTGTTAACGGTAGAGAATCTCCCTCACTAATGAACTTAAGCTCTGTCCCCAGATTCCGAATTGCCAAACCTATTGCCAACCCTTCAAGCGGTGGATGATAGAGACCACCTAAATCTACTGCAAAGGCTGTACCACTCTCTGCCTCCACAACTCTCGAAGAGATTAGTTTGAGATTTATACCCATGGGCAGATTCTCCAGAAACTTCCGAGCAAAACCAGCCAATACTACAAAATCCTGCTCTGCCTTTGCGGTCCACTCATTACCATCAAGGTCAATCAGCTCAATGTCTCCAGCTGTGTAATAGGAGAAAGCCCCGGCAAAGACTCCTAAACGAGTCGGCTGACCGTAAAGAAGACTCATAAAATTGTCATCAGCCAATCCTCGCTGATAAGTGAATGAAGCCTGTCGATTAGGAAGAGAAATCAAGCCCGCCGGATTATAATGAAGCACGCCTATCTCTCCCCCAACTGCAGTGTAGGCCTCAGCCATCCCGCAAGCTCTTGCTCCCACCGGCTGCTCAAGTATAATCGCACCCGATGTCCCTGCTCCTTTTGCCCATAATCCGCTTGCCAGAACCACAACCAGAAAAATGGAAAAAATGATAGATTTTCTCATCTCCACCTCCTATTTCAAAATTGCTACCTTTTTGGTAGCTTTTATTCCCGGACCTTCCACATAGACTATATAAATTCCTGAGGCTATCATACTATTTTCTTTGTTTCTGCAATTCCATTCTATGAAATCCTGGACTCCAGATACGCTCTTGCTTTTCTCCCAAACAAGAAGACCCTTCAAAGTATAAATCCTGACCTTCACTGTTCCCGCACCGCTGGGCTGGAAATGAATCTTTGCCTTCTCGCCCTTCTTAGGATTGACATATCCTTTTTCTCCCCCCTGAATCTTTACCGCACCTTGTATAGGAGGTTCAAAGTGTTCGCCATATGCGCCCTCATACTTCCTCACCCAGATGTTAGACAATTCTGCTGTAGTCGACTCATAACCAGTAACATAGACATTGCCACCTTCATCAACTGCTATGCCAAAGCCACGATCATGCCCATCCTCTGCATCATTGTAAGTTCCTGTCCAGACCTCGTTCCCATCCGAATCGTACTTCCTCACCCAGATATTGTACCCTCCTACCGTACCCCTCTCAAAACCAATAACATAAACATTGCCACTACCGTCAACTGCTATGCCGTGGCCTTCATCGAAACTATCGGCTGGACCATTATGAGTCTTTGTCCAGACTACATCTCCATCCGTATCATATTTCCTTACCCAGATGTTATCCAACCCTACATCTACAGGCCTTTCATAACCAGTAACATAGACATTGCCACTTCCATCTACTGCTATGCCAAAACCTTTATCACTAAGATTATCCGTACCATTATGAGTCCTTGTCCAGAGCACATCTCCATCCGAATCATACTTCCTCACCCAGATATTAGACCCTTCTCCTGAAACCCACTCATAACCAGTAACGTACACATTGCCACTACCATCAACTGCTATGCCCTGGCCATAATCGCCAAAATCAGCCGTACCATTATAAGTCTTTGTCCAGACCACATTTCCATTTCTATTATACTTCCTCACCCAGATATTCTGATTACCCCCACCTGTAACCCACTCATAACCAGTAACATAGACATTGCCGTTCCCATCAACTGCTATACTATGGCCACGATCAGCACCATTGGATGTACCATTATAAGTCTTTGTCCACACTACATTTCCATCTGTATCATACTTCCTCACCCAGACGTCATTTCCTGCTCCATTCTGATCCACATAACCAGTAACATAGACATTGCCACTGCCATCAACTGCAATTCCGTAACCTTCATCCGCGCTATCGCCTGACCCATTGTGAGTCCTTGTCCAGACTTCATCCCCATCCGAATCGTACTTCCTCACCCAGATGTTATATGACTCCCCTGTAACAAACTCATAACCAGTAACATAGACATTGCCACTGCCATCCACTGCAATCCCATAACCACGATCGTGCCCATCGTCTGCATCATTATAAGTCCTTGTCCAGAGCACATCTCCTTCTGCTGCAAAAATAGTTCCGCAAAAAACGAAAGA
>WJOT01000079.1 GCA_009619095.1 Clostridia bacterium | reverse complement strand
GTTGGGGGGGGAGGTCAACACCAGTTTTATTCAGGAAAGAATATTTAAAAAGGGATGAAGAGATAGTTATCGGAGTCGCTCGGTCAGTAAAAACCTCGCTCTAATTCCGCCAGCGCTCACGCGAAACCTGGCGGAATTGAAGCTCCTGCAACTATCCCTTCATCCCCAGGGTGTTAAGAGGAAGGGATAGTTTTCGGAGTTGCTCGGTCAGCTGCACAGATTGAATCTGTGCCTACAAGATGCAAAATAAATATAGACTTTTGGACGCTAATCTAAACAGAGCCAGAGAAGGGTTACGAGTCATTGAAGACGTAGCCCGTTTTTTATATAACGATAAGGAGTTATGTAAAAGGCTAAAAAATCTCAGGCATAATTTGAGTAAGATTACCCAAAGCATCTACCCTCGATTAGTAAAGTCCAGGGAACCTGAAAAGGATGTGGGGCTGTCCATCAAAGAGGGAAAGAGGAGTAATCTCAAGGATATCCTTTTTGCAAATTTCAGGAGGGTAGAAGAGGGAATAAGAGTTCTGGAAGAGTTTTCCAGACTTATTTCTGCGGATGCGGGAGTCAGGTTTAAGAAAATCAGATTTAAAGTTTATGGGATAGAGAAAAAGATAGTTACTCGCATTTCTTAGAGGATCGGCTTGGGTCTCGAAAGAGGAGAATTGAAGAAAAATTGGCTCAGCATAGTTCTTTCAATTTTTATTCTTTCCTTTTTTTTCCCAGGTGGAATTGCCTTTGCTTCTGAGAAAAGAAATATATTTTCTCGATTCGGCAGAGACTTCAAATATATCTTTACCAGTCCTCTCAGATTAGGTAAGTCTGATGTTCTCCCACTCTCAGCAATTCTTCTGGGCACTTGTGGATTGATGGCTTTAGATGAAGACATCAGGGATTCAGTCCAGGATTTCAACAGTAATAGCTGGGATGAAATATTCTCCTTCTCAAAACAGTTCGGGGATGGCAGAGCAACTCTTTCTATTGCCGGGATTTTTTATTTGGCGGGTAAAATTTTCCATGATGAGAAATCTCAAGACACAGCGATTTCAGCTTTGGAATCTTTTATTTTTTCAGGACTTATATGTTCAACTCTTAAAGTGCTAACGGGAAGGAGTAGACCGTATCGTGAGGAAGGTAGTGGGAAATTCTACGGACCGACATTTGCCAATTCCAAGTTATCCTTTCCCTCTGGCCATGCCACTGTAGCTTTTTCTCTGGCTTCAGTTATAGCTTCAGAGTATGATAGTCTCCTCGTCGATATAAGTGCTTATACAATTGCCAGCCTTACGGCACTCTCCCGAGTTTACCATGATAGACATTGGATTTCAGATGTAGCTCTAGGAGCTATTATCGGTACTCTGGTAGGAAGGGCAGTAGTCTATCAAAATAAAAAGGAGAACACAGAGAACACAGGAATATTTCCTTGGGCCAGAGCAAGGGAGAGTGGTTTTGAGGTAGGTTTTGCACAAAAATTCTAAAATAGTGAGAGGGTAATTCGGCTATGATTAAGAATTTGCAGGATGTGGAACTATACGTTATCCTTTCTTTCAGGTCGGATATGGATTACTTGAAGATGGCCGAGGAAGCCATCCTGGGAGGAGCTGATATGGTTCAGCTCAGGGTAAAAGACTGGATGGATAAGAAAACAATCGAGATTGGGGAGAAATTGAGAGAAATTACTGCTAACTACGAGGTGCCCATGGTAGTGAATGACCGGTTAGATATTGCTCTGGCTCTGGGGGCTGATGGAATCCATCTTGGCCAGCAAGATATGCCTTTAACGTTAGCCAGAAGGCTCCTAAGGTGGGAAGCTGCCGGAGCTTCAATATATAAAGGAAGCCAGAAGCAGAAGCTACAAAAAGGCAGTCCTCTTCCTAAAGGCCGCTCTATTACCCGTTTCATAGGTGTTTCTACTCACAGTTTAAAGGAAGCTATCAAAGCAGAAAAAGAGGGCGCTGATTATATCGGTATCGGGCCGATTTTCCCCACACCCTCCAAGCCTGAGTTAAAGCAAATAGGGCTTAACCCGGTTCGGCAAGTAAGAAAGAAGGTAAACATACCCTTCTTTGCCATTGGTGGGATTGACCAGGAAAATATAGGAGAAGTTATTCGTGCAGGTGCGGAAAGAGTGGCTGTTATCCATGCTGTTTCCAGTGCTAAAAATGTAAGAAAAGCTGCACAGGAGATGAAGAGAAAAATTAAACAGGCAAAGGGTTAAATCGATGACACAATTGGAATGGGCTAAAAAGAAAAAGATTACCAGTGAAATGAGAAGAGTTGCTCGTAATGAAGGCTTAACTCCAGAATATATACGTTCCTGTATCGCTGAGGGGACAGTGGTTATACCCGTTAATGTAAAACGTCACCAACGCAATAAGTTACGAATCATAGGAATAGGGAAGGGCTTAAGAACAAAGGTGAACGCCAACATCGGTTCTTCTCCAGATAAAGTGAGTTTGGCGGAAGAGAAGAGCAAGTTAGATGCAGCCATTGAAGCTGGAGCAGATACCGTGATGGACCTTTCCACAGGGGGAGATATTGGAAAGATAAGAAGAATGGTTCTCCAACGCTCCATACTGCCTGTAGGGACTGTGCCCATCTACCAGGCTGCTTGCGAGACTGCTCGTAAAGGTAAAAAAATTAGCAAAATGAATATAGATGGTATCTTTCGCATAATTGAACAACAGGCTGAAGAAGGGGTCGACTTTATGACCGTTCATTGCGGAGTCACCCGGAGAATTGTTGAGACTTTAAGAATAAGCAGAAGGATTACCGGGATTGTCAGCAGAGGCGGAGCGTTTCTGGCACAGTGGATAGTGGATAATAATGGAGAGAATCCTCTGTATGAACAATTCGACAGGCTCCTGGATATCGCTTATAAGTATGATGTGACTTTGAGCCTGGGAGATGGACTCAGGCCGGGATGCCTTGCTGATGCCACAGATGAAGTGCAGGTTGCCGAGCTTTCTGTTCTGGGAGAACTGGCAAAAAGGGCAAGGAAGAGGAATGTTCAGGTGATGATAGAAGGACCTGGACATGTTCCTTTAAATCAGATTGAAGCCAATGTTTTGTTGGAAAAGAGTCTGTGTAAAGGCGCACCCTTCTATGTTTTAGGTCCTCTGGTGACCGATGTTGCACCAGGTTACGACCATATTGTTTGTGCTATTGGCGGGGCGATTGCTGCTGCCTCTGGTGCTGATTTCCTGTGTTATGTTACTCCCGCAGAGCACCTTCGCCTCCCTGATGTGGATGACGTAACTGAGGGGGTAATTGCTACCAGGATTGCTGCCCATGCGGCTGATGTGGCCAAGGGAGTAAAGGGAGCATTAAACTGGGATATCCAGATATCTAAAGCAAGAGGTTCCCTCGACTGGAAAAGACAAGAAAAATTTTCTATTAACCCTAAAAAGTTCAGGGAAGAGAGGAAAAAATCGAAACCAAAAGATATCCGGGTTTGCACGATGTGTGGTGAGTTTTGTGCAATGAGACAGAGTAGTTTTCTGTCTAAAGAGACAAAAAGATCCCCCGATAAATCGGGGGCTTAGGTTAAGATGTAATCAACTATGGAGTAGCCCCGATTTATCGGGGCGATAACGCACCGCAAGCGGTGCTACTCCAGGGAGGCAGATGATGAAGATTGGTGTTATTGCAGATACACATGGTGATTTGGTGGGTTGGCAGAAAGTAATGGAAGAAATCTTTTCTGATGTAGATATGATTATTCATGCCGGAGATCTATTCAATTATGGACCCAGAAATCCCATGCCTGAGGGTTTTGCTCCCGGAGATTTAGTCCAGGAGATGAATGAGTTAGAAATTCCCCTGGTGGTGGCGAGGGGAAACTGTGATTCAGATGTCGATGATTCTGTGGTCAATTTTCCCGTGCAAAGCCCGTTTGCTTTAGTTCAGATAGGTTCCCTCAGGATTATAGTGAACCATGGGGATAAACTGAGTGATGAGGAAAAAGTTGACCTTGCCAAGAGATGGCGTGCCAATATTTTTATCTCAGCTCATACCCACCGACCGAAATTAGCCAGAGAGGGGGACGTAGTATTTTTAAATCCAGGCAGCCCCTCTTTGCCCAAAGAGAATTCTACAGTAGGGTTAGTTGAAGAGACAGATGGGGAGGTGGAGATAAAAATTATTGATGTGGAAACAGGCAAGGTGATGATGGAATAAGGGAAATGAAGGGATAGTTATCGGAGTCGCTCGGTCAGAAAAACCTCGCTCAAAATCCGCCAGCGCTGGGGCAAAACCTGGCGGATTTGAAGCTCCTGTAACTATCCCTTCATTCTCAGGGTATTGAGAGGTAGAGATGAAAGTGGAGTTGGTCTCCGTTGGTACGGAGCTATTGAAGGGGAAGATTAATACTGATAATGCTTATTTGGGCGAGAAGCTAGA
>WJOT01000096.1 GCA_009619095.1 Clostridia bacterium | reverse complement strand
AAAGGGGAGGGATTAATGTAACTAAAGATATTCCTCAAGATTTGCCGAAGATAAAAGGGCTTGGCGTCCAGGTAGAACAGGTCTTTTTGAATATGATTATAAATGCTTGCGAGGCTATGGTTGGTAAGAAAGGAGAGATTACCGTCTCAGCGAGAGTTGGAAGCGACAATCCCGATAGGATTGAGGTAGCTGTAGCAGACAATGGTTGTGGAATTCCCCAGGAGAACTTAAAAAAATTGTTTGACCTCTTCTTTACTACCAAGGGTTCGCAGGGAACAGGAATGGGTCTATCACTGGCTTATCGGATAATAAAAGACCATAATGGAGATATAGATATAGAGAGTGAAGTGGGGAAAGGAACGAGGTTTACTGTCTCTCTACCAATCTGGGAAGAGAAAAAAACTTGAGTAGGGTTAAATAATGGAATAGAACTTCACAAAATCTATTCCCCCTCACCCTAGCCCTCTCCCCAAAGGGGAGAGGGAAAAGAGATATGCGAAAACCAATAATTGTTTTACTTGGGCCAACTGCTTCCGGGAAGACGGAAGTTGCCTTATCTTTAGCCAAGAAGGTTAACGCCGAAATTATTTCTGCTGATTCGATGCAGGTATATAAATATCTTAACCTTGGAACTGCCAAGCCTTCGAGAAGAATAAGACAAACTATTCCCCATCACCTTATTGATATCAAGTATCCGGATGAGGAGTTCAGCGCTGGCGAATTCCAGTTGAGAGCAATAAAAGCTATTGAAAGAATTTTCAAGAAAGAGAAACTACCTATTTTGATTGGGGGCACTGCTTTATATATCCGCACCATAACCGACGGTATCTGTCCTATCCCGTCGAGAAATGATAAAGTCAGGAAACATCTTTCTCAACTTGCTAAGAAATATGGTAGAAGTTATCTTTATAAAAGACTTGGGAAAATCGATAAACAGGCTTGTGAGAAAATTCACCCAAATAATCTAAAACGAATCATTCGTGCCTTAGAGATATACTCTTTAACCAAGATTCCCTTCTCTGCCTGGCAGGATAGGAGATACTCTCTTCCCTATCCAATAATTACATTCGGTCTCGATTGGGAAAGAAACCTCGTCTATGAGAGAATTGGTCGTCGGGTGGATGAAATGATTAAGGAAGGACTGGTGGGGGAAGTCAAAAGATTGTTAACCAAGGGCTATTCCAAGAGACTCAATTCTCTACAGGGTTTAGGATACAGACAGGCAATAGAATTTTTAGAAGGAAAATACGACCGGGAGAGGATGAAATATCTGATTAAAAGGGATACACGGCGCTATGCCAAAAGGCAATTGACCTGGTGGAGAAAGGATGGGCGAATCCACTGGATTAAGATGGATGAAGGAAAGAAGGCAAAGGAAGTTGCTGGAGAGATAAAAAATATTTGTCAAAGAAAGCGATTTTTAGTATAATAAACCAAACTTGTTAAAGTCTTTTCTGAACTATCTTTTCAAATGTTAGATTTATAGGCACGATTTTAACCGTGCAAATGTAGCTGCAGAGCGAAGCTCTATTACATAATCGTGTCACTGCGAGTCCCGATTGAAAATCGGGAAAAGGAGCGTGGTCCCGATGAATCGGGACTTCACTTCGTTCGCAATGACAGCGCTTTGCTGCTACAAAAAGGAAAGGGGGCTTTTTAATTAAGAAACTTAAGGAGACGGAATATTACAAAAAAGAGAAAGTGCTTCTGGTAGGAGTAGAACTGATGGGTAAAAATGCCAGGTTTGTTGAGGAAAGCCTGGAGGAGTTGGCTTTTCTGACGAGTTCAGCCAATGCTGAAGTTACTTGTCAAACAACCCAAAGAAGAGAGCGAATCGATCCCGCCTGCTTTATCGGGAGAGGAAAAGCTTCGGAGATAAAAAATCTCTGCGCTGAACAGGAAATTACTACAGTCATTTTTGATGATGACCTTTCGCCTGCGCAGCAGAGAAATTTAGAAGAAATTATTAAGTGCAAGGTCATTGACCGCACCCGCTTAATTTTAGACATATTCGCCAGTAGAGCTCGCACCCAGGAGGGGAAATTACAGGTAGAGTTGGCTCAGTTAACTTACCTTTTGCCTCGCTTGACTGGAAAAGGAGTAACTCTTGCCCAACAGGTAGGTGGCATTGGAGTGCGTGGTCCGGGAGAGAAGAAACTGGAATATGATAGAAGGAGGGTAGAGGAACGGATAAGTAAACTGCAAAAGGAGATAAATAAAGTAAGTGAGCACCGTGAGCAGCAAAGACAGAGACGGCAAAGAGTTCCCCTGCCGATTATTGCCATTGTGGGTTACACCAATTCAGGAAAAACAACTTTGCTGAATACCTTGACCTCTTCCCACGTCTTCGTAGAGGATAAACTATTTTCCACTCTCGATCCCACCATACGCGGGTTGATTTTGCCCAACAAAGAGAAAGTACTACTTGTAGATACAGTAGGGTTTATTCATAAACTACCCCATCAATTAGTAGCTGCCTTCAGAGCGACCCTGGAAGAGGTTACTTCCAGTGACTTACTTCTTCACATCGTGGATACCAGCCATCCTGAGTTTAAAAAACAGATTGTTGCCGTAGAGAAGGTTCTTCAGGAACTTGATGCTCTGGGCAAACCAACGATAACTATTTTTAATAAAATGGACCTGATTAAAAATAAACCACTCTTGCCTCGTCTGAAAAGGAAGTATAAAGATAGTATAAATATTTCCGCTAAGAAGGGTTGGGGTCTGGATAGATTGTATGATAGAATAATTGAGCACTTCGGAAAAGATAGGAGCACCATAGAACTCGTAATTCCTCAGGCTCGCAGTGACCTGGTGAATCTGGTCTACGAAAAGGGTACAGTCCTTTCCCGTAAGTATAATGGTAAAGACATACTACTTCAGGCACAACTTGACCAGAAGACTGCTCAAAGGTTAAAAGAGTTTATTAAGAAAAAACGTCGACGCGCAGTCCATGGAGTAAGAGGCAGACGCTCCGATTAATCGGAGCTATTCCTTAGGAGTTAAATTTGAGTTTGGCTAATTATATTTCTCTTTTTCGTATAGTCATAATCCCGGTTTTCGTGATTCTCTTACTCAAACGCCATCCTTATTTGCCTTTGCTTCTATTCTCATTGGCAATTGTCACCGATGGACTGGATGGAATGGCTGCCCGTATTCAAAAGCAGAAGACAAAATTGGGAAGTATCCTCGATCCTCTGGCAGACAAACTTTTATTGACTTCTGCCTATATAACCTTAGCCATCCTGAAGCTTGTTCCCCTGTGGGTAGTGATTATTATTTTCGGTCGAGATTTGATTCTTATCTCAGGCTGGTTGATAATCTATTTTTCCACAGGTATGTCCACAGTTATCCCTACTATATTGGGTAAAGCGGCTGCGGTTTTGCAGATGACTGTAGTGTTTTTAGTTCTTCTAAGTAGCAGTGGTTATCTGGCAGAAGGAAAGTGGTTGACAGTTAAGCCGTTTATTCTCTCTGTTATGATTTTATTTACGGTTATTTCAGGAATGGAATATTGCCTTCGCGGAATTCGTATGATAAGTAAGGAGACTGCTTAACGTAAGAAGTTTTGGAGTCCTCCCGAAAGGGAGGTTCGGGCGACCATCCCGATATATCGGGACCCCTACGCGATTCGCAAGGAGTCCATATAATGGATATATTTAAATTTATATTAATTTTATTAAGTGCATATTTGATCGGTTCTCTTCCCTTCGGTTACCTCGCGGGAAAGTTAATTAAGCGTGTCGACCTTAGGCAAGAGGGAAGCAAAAATGTGGGAGCTACCAATGTTTTTCGAGTGATGGGAACTTTGCCGGCCATTGTGGTTCTTCTTTTAGATATTTCCAAGGGGTTTCTCGCTATCCATCTGGTCAGTTTATTCCAGTTGGGTGGAAGTGCAGGAATATCGCTACAAGCTTTTAACCTGGTCAGGATACTCGCTGGATTAGCTGCAATCGCCGGACATAACTGGACTATATTTTTGAAGTTCCGTGGAGGAAAGGGCGTAGCTACTGGTTGCGGGGTTTCCCTGGGGTTGGCACTCCTTCCTGCCTTAGTGAGTCTGGCAATCTTTGTAGTGGTAACAGGTTTAACTCGCTATGTATCTTTAGGCTCAATGTTTGCAGTTTTGGCATTTCCTTTAAATTGCCTATTATTCAAGGAATCGCTAATTTTAGTCTTTTTCGGCAGTTTTGTCGCCCTGGTGGTAGTGGTCAGGCACCAGGCTAATATAAAGAGGTTAATTGCTGGCACAGAAAATAGAATCGAATGGGTAAGAAATAAAGAAAAAAATTCCAACTTTTAAGAAGGGAAAGAAAAGTGGTGAAAAGTGTCGCTATACTGGGTGCAGGGAGTTGGGGAATAACGCTTGCTATAATGCTCTTTGAAAAAGGATTTTTTGTAAAAGTCTGGGAATTTGAGAAAAAACAGGCTCAAATACTTAGAGAGAAACGCAAGTTTAGATTCTTGCCCTGGATAGATATTCCCCGGGAAATTGAAATCATTTCCAACATTTCTTATGCCCTCGATGGCGTGCGATTAGTTGTAGTAGCCCTCCCTTCCCATGTGGTTAGAAGAGCAGCAAAAAAGATGGCTAAAGTACCTTTACCAGAAGATATAACAATTGTCAATGTGTCCAAAGGACTGGAAGATAAAACTCTTCTCAGAATGTCTCAAGTCTTATCTGAAGAGTTACCCGAGAAATTAGGAAAACGGATTGTAGTTCTCTCAGGTCCTTCCCATGCAGAGGAGGTCAGTAGAAAAATTCCCACTACAGTTGTGGTGGCTTCCAGGAACGAAAAGTTGAACCAGGAAGTTCAAAAAATCTTTTTTGCGCCATTCTTTCGGGTATATACAAATCTGGACATTATTGGAGTGGAAATGGGTGGGGCGTTAAAGAACATTATTGCCTTAGCTGCCGGGATTGGCGATGGATTGGGATTGGGCGATAACAGCAAGGCAGGTTTAATTACCAGAGGATTAGTAGAAATTACGCGGTTAGGCAAAGCTCTGGGAGCAAAACCCTTAACATTTTCAGGACTTTCCGGAATGGGAGACCTGATTGTGACCTGCACAAGTGGCTACAGTCGGAATCGAAGTTTTGGAGAGAAAATCGGTCAGGGCGAGACCTTAAAAAAAGCGCTCTCCGAGATAAAGATGGTTGTTGAGGGAATCCGCACTACAAAAGCAGCTTATCAACTGGCAAAGAAATACAAAGTTTCTATGCCTATCACTGAGGAAGTGTATAAAGTTATTTTTAAGAACAAGAAGCCATCTGAGGCAGTGAAAGATTTGATGCTTCGACAAGTAAAGCCAGAGTTAGAAGAAGATTTTCTGAAAATGTAATTAGAAAATGTAATTTAGAGGAGGGAGCAAATGAACAAATCCGATCTGATTGAAGAAGTTGCCAGAGTCACCTGCGCTAAGCAAGAAGCAAAGGATGCTGTCAATGCCTTGTTTTCCGTTATCAAGCAGGCTTTAGGGAAGAATGACAGAGTAGGAATCTCGGGATTTGGAACTTTCAGTGTGCGAGCAAGGAAACCAAGGATGGGTCGTAATCCCAGGACGGGACAACCAATAGAAATTTCAGCAAAAAGAGTTGTCAAGTTTAAGCCGGCCAAAGAGATTTTGGAGGATTAGTAAAATTTATAACGAGGTGAGTAGGAACGACTATGCAAATCCCAGATAAAAATTTCTTTTCCATAGGAGAAGCGAGTAAAATCACTGGTGTAAAGTCTTATATCCTGAGATACTGGGAGTCGGAATTTAAACTGCTCCGACCAGCGAGAAGGGAAAGCGGGCATCGAAAGTATACTCGTAAAGACTTAGAGGTGATTGGTGAGATAAAAGAATTGCTTTACGAGAGGAGATTCAGTATAGCTGGTGCAAAGAGACATTTACTTGATGATAGAAAGAACAAGAAAGAGCAGCTGAAACTCGACTGGGGAAAGGATAGCGCTGCTATAAGCGCACTAAAGGATACAAAAAAGGAGATAAAAGAAATACTCAAACTCCTGGAAAAATAAAAAAATGTGGAGTCCTCCCGAAAGGGAGGTTCCATAGTTGTGTGATTACCAAATGAAAAATCGGGGCGTGGCGCAGTTGGCTAGCGCACCAGACTGGGGGTCTGGGGGTCAGCGGTTCGAGTCCGCTCGTCCCGATTGTAATGCAGGGCTTTATGCCCGCAAGAATTACGCCCATAAAGGGCTACACTACACTGTTTTTGAAATTAAACCCTCAAGGTGTAAATTGGTTGGAAGATGCGAATTCATATAATTAGAAAAAAGGTGCCAGTTGAAAAATCTAAATGATATTAGAGAACGTTATCTTAAAGAGCCATTTAATAAGAGGTTGGGGCATTTAGCTAGTGATTTAGCTCGTATATCTGCTTTATTAGGAAATTCTAAAAATAAAGAGGCTGTTGATGATATTTTAAAAGAGAGCAAATTTTTTATTGAATGGACAGTGTCAGAGGCTCCATCTGATGTCCAAACATTACTTTCTGAGATGCAAATCAAATTGGCGCAATTACATCTTCATTTATTACATCAGAAAGAAAACCCTACAGAAATAGACCATTTAAAGAGAATAACTAAAACTTGGAGTGAGCAACTACTAGAAATTTCAGGCCTTCTTGTAAAATAGCCGATGAAACAATGCCAAAACTACCACGCTGGCAAGAATAATCAATATTTTGAATGGGGGTAAAAATGACAGAAAAGATTAACCGTGCGGGAGTAAGAGTGGTTCTACTGGCACTTGTAAGTTTGACTTTGGCAGTAAATCAAGGTTTCACTAAAGATTTGTCAAGCATCCTTAAAGAATTAGAGGCAAAGTATGCAAAGTTCGAAGAAGAGATTAAGGATATGACTACTGTGCAAGAGATGAATGTGGTTACGCCCGAAGGAGAAATGGTTTCAGAGATGCAGATGCTAAGGAAGGGCGAAAAGTTCAGGATGGACACTACAGTGCAGATGTCCCAGGCCCCGGACATGCCTGAAGGAATGGGAGAAATGAAAACAATCATCATTTACGATGGCAAGGATACCTGGATGATTTCATCTTTCACAGGGAAGAAGAAGAAACTTTCGGGCAAAGATGAGAAGCAGTACCAAAGAGAAAGGAATTGGTGGAAATTAATCTCAGAAAAGGCAAAACTTTTGGGAACCGAAAAAATTGGTAAACGAGAATGTTATGTGGTGGAGATTGAAGAGGAAGAGTATCCATTTACCAAGTTATGGCTGGACAAGAAAAATCTGGTCTTAATTAAAAATGAAAGTAAAGGAACAGAAGGGGAAACAATCCTTTTGATACATTCGGATTTCAGGAAGATAAAGGGCGATTGGGAGATGCCTTACAAGACTGAGATGTATACAGATGGTGAGCTTATGGCCACTTCCCTGGTCAAATCTATTAAGATTAACAAAGGGCTCTCTGATGACCTGTTTGACCCGGATAAGGTGAAGATAAAGAGAAAAGGATTCGGTATGCGGGAAATAATGCGGGAAATGATGCGGGAAGGAGCAGAGGACAGGTTATTGGAGGAAGTAGAGGAAGCGATTGGAAGGTAGGCTATGAGCTATATTGGTTCCTGGAGTGGTGGTAAAGATAGTTATTTTGCCTGTTATAGGGCAATATGTAGGGGATACGACATTTCTTATCTGGTAAATTTTATTTCTAAAAAATATAAAAGAGTAAGTTTTCATGGCACAGAGAGTAAATTGATTCAATTGCAAGCTGAAGCATTAGGTCTGCCTTTATTACAGAAAGAGACTACAGGTAATGGATATGAGCAAGAATTCAAAGAAGCAGTGCGAAGTCTAATTTCTAAGGGCATAAAAGGTATGATTTTTGGCGATATTTATTTGCAAGAACACAAGGATTGGGTGGAGAGGGTCTGCGGAGAGTTGGGAATTGAGGCAGTTGAGCCACTGTGGGGAGAAGAACCAGAAAGAATTCTACTTGACTTTATAAATAGAGGGTTTGAAGCAATAATAGTTAGTGCCAAAGTGGATCTGTTTGGCGAAGAATGGATTGGTAGGAAGATAGATAGGGATTTTTTCAACTATCTAAAAGAAAATAGTATTGATATTTGTGGGGAGAATGGTGAATACCATACCCTGGTGGTTGACGGCCCGATGTTCAAAAAGAAAATAAGAATAACTGAGAAGAAGTCGATTACACGAGAAGGTTACTGGTTTTTAGATACTGTGGAATATTCATTACAAAACTTTACCGAGCCGGCCAGGCTTTAGAGAGTTGGGTTGTTTGGTTTTATTTAAGGAGAAAAGATGAAATATTTATGGTTAGTGCCTAGTATTTTTTTAACCCATATTTTTCTGGGGCGGTTCTTTTCTATTCCTTATACATTAGCTCTCTTTAACAAATGGTATTTATCGGTATGCATAATTTCGTCAATAGATATGATTACTGTTCCTGTCTACTTTCGTCTCTTTGATAGGGTTATAACCTCAAGAGGTTTTGTTGTTCGGGAGAGACTATTGATTCGTCGTATTCGTAGAGTCATTGAGAGGATTGCCAAGAAAAAAATCTTCAGGAGAGAGCGAAAATTTCATTCCCGAATTATGGTGCGTGCTCAGAGATGGGGACAGTTTGGGGTTCTAATTGTTGCTGCCCTGCCTTTTGTGGGAGGAGGAATATGGTCTGGCGTTCTTCTGGCACGCTTTCTCAAGTTGAAAATAGTAAAGGGGCATCTTCTGGTTTGTTTGGGCAGTATTTTGGGTGCTTCATTTGTATCTTTGGGTATTCAAGGGATTAAAGAGTTAATCCTTAAATTTTTTGTATAGAGGGAACGTGATAGATTTCAAAAGTTTACAGGAAGAGATGGTTACTCAACAGATAATGCGCCGAGGAGTAGTCACTCCCAGGGTAATTGAAGCATTCAAAAAAGTTCCTCGCCATCTCTTTGTTCCAGAACAGTTTCAGAGCCACTCCTACAACGACCACCCTCTTCCCATAGGAGAGGGGCAGACTATCTCACAGCCTTATATCGTTGCCCTGATGACAGACCTCCTCAATTTATCAGGGGAAGATAAAGTTCTGGAAATCGGTACTGGCTCTGGCTATCAAGCAGCAATTCTCGCTGAACTGGGAAAGGAAGTATATACAATAGAAAGGCATAAGTTGTTAGCCGAAAGGGCGGAAAAAATATTCAAAGAGTTAAACTACCAGAATGTGAAGGTTCTCGTTGGTGATGGCACAAAAGGCTGGAAAGAATTCTCTCCTTACCAGAAAATTATTGTTACTGCCAGCGCTCCTGATGTCCCTCAACCGCTATTTATACAGTTAGATGAAATGGGTAAACTTGTAATTCCCATAGGGGGAAGGTGGTCACAGGATTTAACCCTAATCGAGAAGAGAAAAGGTAAGATGATAAGAAAGTCTGTTTGCGGCTGTGTGTTCGTTCCTTTAATCGGAGAATATGGCTATAGGGATACTGACTAATAATGATTCAGGAAATAATTAAATTTTTGAATCGACTATTCCCTCCAGAGCTGGTGACAGTTCTTGTGGCTGCTTTGCCTGTTTCCGAGCTTCGTGGGTCGATTCCCTTGGCTTTGGGGGTTTTTCATTTCCCTGTTGAAAAGGCATTTTTTTTATCTATAATTGGAAATCTAATTCCAATAATACCTCTTCTTCTTTTTCTGGAATCTGTATCTAAATGGCTGAGCATGAGGTTTAACTGGGCTGAGAAATTTTTCAGCTGGCTATTTGCTCGCACCAAGAAGAGAAGCAAGCTTGTAGAGAAGTATGGAGCTGTTGGTCTTATCTTTTTTGTGGCCATTCCTCTGCCAGTGACCGGAGCGTGGACTGGATGCGTGGCAGCGTTTCTTTTCGGCATCAGAAGAAGGTGGGCAGCGTTCTCTATAGCTAATGGTGTGTTGATAGCTGGAGTAATTGTTACTCTTGTCAGTCTTGGTGTAATTAAGATATTCTAGTAAATAAAGGACTATGCACAGATTGAATCTGTGCCTACAAAATTATAAGGATAATCTCAAATTGTGCATCATATCTTTGTAGGCACGGTTTCAACCGTGCAGAAAAGAAAAGCTATGCACAGATTGAATCTGTGCCTACAAAAAGAGGGGATTAAAAAAGGACGGGGCGTAGCTCAGTTTGGTCTAGAGCGCACGGTTCGGGACCGTGAGGTCGGCCGTTCAAATCGGCTCGCCCCGATTTGGAGGTTTCGGTCTTGACAGTGAGGCTAAATTTTACGTATAATAAGCTTAGGAAATTTGTTTTTTTAAAGTTCTTTCTTATAATTCTGCTGTCCGGGTGTGCTTTTTTCCCATCAGGAATTTACCATAGAGTGCAGAAGGGTGAGACTCTATGGAGAATTTCCCGGGTCTATGAGGTCGACTTAGATGAGATAGCAAGGATAAACCATTTGGCTGATGCTACCAGAATTAAAACAGGCCAATTAATCTTTGTCCCTGGCGCTAAAGAGAGAAAGGACACTTTAGCCTATTCTGGCAGGTCGATTTCTCCACGTTCACGAAAAAAAGAAAGAGCGAAACCGCCACCTGAACTCATCGATTTCTCCTGGCCCTTAAAAGGAAAGATATTGGTGGGATTTGGGAAACGGAGTGGTAAGCGCCACCAGGGCGTGGACATCGAAGGGAGAGAAGGAACACCTATAGTAGCTATTTACGACGGTATTGTAACTTATAGTAATAATAAACTCCGGGGATATGGAAATATGGTCATAATTAAGCATAATGAGGACTATTCAAGCGTCTATGCTCATAATCGCATAAATTTAGTCAGAGAGGGGGAAAGGGTAAAGAAGAGACAGGCGATCGCTCAAGTGGGAGCAACTGGTTGGGCAGATGTACCCCACGTGCATTTTGAAATAAGGGAGAGGGGTAAAGCGGTTAATCCTGTGTTCTATTTGCCTTAAGAAGCAAACTTTATCCTGGAAATAGACAAAATGGCACACAGTTTGGATTCAGTAAAACTATATATGCAAGAGCTGCGAACAATTCCTCAAGTTACTGAACAAGAGATGGTGGAACTGTTTCCCAAAATAAGTAAAGGAGATGGCAAAGCAAAAAAGCGAATGATTGAGGGGAACTTAAGGTTAGTTATTAGCATTGCCAAACGATATTCTTGCTATGGTCTCGACTTTTTGGATTTAATCGAGGAGGGGAATGTAGGCCTTATAAAAGCGATTGATAAATATGACCCCAAAATGGGTTATAACTTTTCCACTTACGCTTTCTGGTGGATTAGACAGTATATTCAGCGGGCAATCTTGAGCCAGACTAAGACCATCCACATTCCACTTTACGCCTATGAGGCAATAAAGAAACTCATTAATGTTTCTGAAAGGATGCGCGAAGAGTTAGCGAGACAACCAACTACGGCAGAATTAGCAAAGAAACTGCGCCTTTCCATAAAGAAGACCCGGAAGTTTATGCAGGAGATACAGGTTTTTGAAAGAGTCGGTTCTCTGGATAGTCCTCTGGGAGATAAATTCGACATTTTCCTGAAAGACCTGATTCGAGATGAAGAAAAGGGATCACCAGACCATGTTGTAGATTTGATTAAGTCTCATGAAGAGTTGGCGCAAATCTTGAAAAAGCTAACCCCTCAGGAATTAAAAGTCATTAAATTGCGCTACGGAATGGTTGACGGGAAAGGATACAACCTCAGGGAAGTTGGTGAGAAAATGGATCTCTCTCGAGAGAGAATAAGACAAATAGAAAAGAGGGCAATAGAGAGATTAAAAAAGATTGTTATTAGAATGCAGCTCCATGGATTAGAATAGGAGAATTTAAGATGGAACACCTCAAGGAACTAATTCGTAGTATTCCGGATTTTCCCAAAAAGGGAATCCTTTTTAGAGATATTACCACACTCCTCCAGAACGGCCCCGAGTTTCGCCGGGCAATCGATACTTTGGCTGAGCAGTATGAAGGGAAAAAGATCGACCAGATTGTAGCTGTGGAATCGCGCGGCTTCATTATTGCCGCCCCATTAGCCTATAAATTAAACGTTGGTATTATCCCTGTGCGCAAGAAAGGCAAATTGCCCTATAAGACTGTGGAGACAACCTATGAGCTCGAATACGGAACCGATACCCTCGAGATGCACGCTGACGCTTTCCAGCCAGGCGCTAATATCCTAATTGTCGACGACCTTCTGGCCACAGGCGGCACAGCTAAAGCCACAATTGACCTGGTAGAGAAATTGAAGGGAAAGGTTATGGGTATCTGTTTCTTGATAGAACTAACCGACTTGAAGGGCATCGAGAAACTGAAAGGATACGAGGTACTTTCCATAATAAAATATTAAGACAAAATGAGGACATAACTTAACGACCTGGAGTGAAGCTAAGTTGCTTGTTCGAATTTTCTCCACACTCGAGTTTCCTGGTGTGGGGTTTGGTTTACAGATTGGTCGAAATTACAGAAAGCAGAAGATGTTCAAATGAGGGTAGATAACGAGTTCTACAAGAGTAGTTTGGATAAATTGTATGACGGAGTATATTACGTAGACCGAAACAGAAAAATTAAATACTGGAATAAAGCAGCAGAACGGCTCACAGGTTACAAAAGTTCTGAGGTAGTAGGTAAGCGTTGTTCGGATATTCTTACGCACATCGATGATAAGGGAGTTAATCTCTGTAAAGGGCAGTGTCCCTTAGCAAAAACCATCGTCGATGGACGTGCACGTGAAGCAGATTTGTATCTTCTCCATAAAGATGGACATCGAGTGCCTGTCTCTATCCGTATGGCTCCAATTCGAGATTCGAGCGAACAGATTGCCGGAGCTGTCCAAATATTCAGCGATAAGTCGCCGGTGGTTACAGTCCGCCAGAAGCTCGAACAATGCGAGAAAATGGCTTTGCTTGACCCTCTAACAAATTCGCCAAACAGACGATATATTAAGATGAACCTAAATTCCAGACTTGATGAAATGTCCAGGTATAGCCGGACATTTGGGGTTCTGTTCATTGATATAGACCACTTCAAAAAGGTTAATGATATACACGGGCACGATGTGGGAGACGAAATATTAAAAATGATAGCGAAGACATTGTTAAATAATTTAAGACCTTTCGACGTTTTAGGCCGATGGGGTGGAGAAGAATTTACTGCTATTATTGCAAATATTAATGAACAGCAATTATATTCCATTGCCAATAGGTTCCGTTTACTTGTGGAAAATTCGGCTCTTCATAAAGGCTCCGATATTATTCAAGTTACTATCTCCATTGGCGCGACGTTTGCACAATCGAACGACACAATGGATACATTGTTGAAAAGAGCAGATCAACTAATGTATCATAGCAAGCTTTCCGGTCGGAATCGTGTATCAATAAACTTAGATGCGTGACTCCAACGACGCCTGACTCCAGCCAACAGTCCCGCCTTGTAAACACATCGTAAACATTCATCAATTTTTATAGGTTATTTTATTTCTATTTACCCCGAAGACCCATTTTTTAATGGGTCTTTTTTTTATCAAAAAATGTCACAAAATTATCCGTTTGCTCTATTGTAAAAATAAAAAACCCCCTTAAAATAGAGTATAAAGCATCTTGCTTTTGGCTTCAACCTTTATTTTAATGCTCGTTTTCTGACGAGTAGTTATGAAACCGAGACCTGCTATCGAGTGGTGAGTGAATTGAATCATGCAGTGTCGCGCACTTTTGCATTTACAGGAAGGAGGTCTATAAAATATGTCCACCAAGATAAGTTTGATTGTCTCTTTGGTATCAGTGGTGCTTCTGGCAGGGACACCTGCTTTCTTTGCCGAGGAAAACATACCCTATACCGTTGGCCCGGGAGATGTGTTAGAGATTTCTGTGTGGCAGCACCCGGAACTTGACAGGATCGTAACTGTCCGACCAGACGGCAGAATGTCGTTCTCCCTGATAGGGGATGTGAATGCCAACGGATTAACGCCGACAAAATTGGACGAAGTAATTACCAAAAGGCTGTCAGAATATGTGCAAAAACCAGAAGTGACCGTTGTGGTCACCAGTATCAAAGGTAACCAAATCCTTATCCTGGGTCAGGTGACAAGGCCGGGGGCTTACCCGATGGAAGAGAGCCTCTCTGTCCTGGAAGCTGTAGCTATAGCTGGAGGTTATACGGAAAGCGCTGCCTTAAAGAGAGTTACCGTAATTAGACAGTCCCGGGCTGAAACTCCCAAAGTGATAAAAGTAAATTTGAAGAAGGTCATAGCCAAAGGTGATAGAAGTAGAGACATTATCTTAGAACCGGGTGATGTCGTTCATTTACCAAAGAAAGCATCGGCATGGACTATTTTCGATCGCTACTTTCTTCGAGGGATATTACCAGTGATGGGTTTCGTGGTAATGATTGATGCGATTACCAGAGATTGAAATTACTCCATTCCACATAACGCTTAACACATTAGAGGGGAACAAGAACCATGGAAAATCTGGAAGAAAGAACTAGTAGTTTTCACGAGTTATTGCAACTTATATCTGCCAGAAAAGGCTTAATCATCGCAGGTTTCCTGAGTGTTTTTATAGTTACCACTATAGGAAGTTTTCGTATGTCGCCTGTCTATGAAGTTTCTACCACGCTTATGGTACAGCCAACAGAGATATCTTATCTTGAGCGAGGCTCTCTTT
>WJOT01000052.1 GCA_009619095.1 Clostridia bacterium | reverse complement strand
TGCTCCTTTAGCCCTGCAGTTTCAATTAACTTTCCCGCCTCGCAGGCTTCCGGATTCCTGAAAACGCAACCAGCATTAAGAGTAGAAACAGGTTGATTCTTTTTTCTCTGTTTAAGACTTTCTTTAATTTTATTTATAATATCATTTTTTTTACCATTTTTCAACCCCAGTTTCACTTCCAGAACTATGGCTTTATCGGGCAACTCACAATGCCTGTAAGAGAAATTTATTTCTTTTCTGTTTAAAATTTTCACCCTTCCATCACTAAAAATTTTTATCTCTCTGGTAACATCACCAATGGAACCCATTTTCGTGCCTGCATTAATAACAATTGCACCCCCGAGACTTCCTGGAATCCCTGAAGCGAATTCTAAACCAGCCAAGCCTCTCTTAGCCAATTTTTCCACCAGAGTAGCCAACTTCACTCCCGCACCAGCTGTTACCTGGTTACCTTCTATGGAAAACTTCTCAAACTCACCTTTCAATTGAACTACCAAACCACCGAATCCCTCATCAGAAAAGAGCACATTAGTGCCCTCTCCCAAAACAAAGGAATCTAAGTTCTCCTTTTGAGAAAATTCAACTACATTAGTCAGCTCTTCAATGTTTCTCAATTCCAGAAAATAGCTCGCCGGACCGCCTATCCTGAGAGAAGCATGCTTAGAGAGAGGCTCGTCAATTCTCACTCTATTTCCTACCAGTTTTTGCAATCCATCTAATATATCCATTGTGCCTTTCTCTCTTTTGCCTCTTCTCGTATCCTTTCTCCTTCGGGGAGGATTCCAGTTATAAGTTCAGAGTTTAAATTTTGTTTAGAATTTCTTCGCCGATTTTGTAGACATCCCCAGCTCCTAATGTGACGAGCACATCCTGGGGTCGCAGGCTTTTTACAACCTCCTTGATTAGAGCTTTTCGGTCTGAAATCAATGTAACAGTCTCTCTCTTTTCAGCAGGGAAGGATTCCAGGATTAATGATGAAGAGATTCCTGGAATGGGTTTCTCTCCTGCAGAATATATATCTGTGAGCCAAATTCGGCTGACACTATTAAAAGAAGGTCCGAATTTTTTTGCCAGGTCTCTCGTGCGTGTATACCGATGCGGCTGGAAGATAACTAACAGTCTCCTTTCTGGCCAGATCGATTTGATTGTCTCCAGAGTTACTCTTATTTCTGTGGGATGGTGTCCATAGTCATCTATAAATACTATATCCTTTTTTCTGGCTTTAACCTCCAGTCTTCGACTAACGCCAGTAAAATCAAGAAAAGCCTTTCGAATCTTTTCAAATTCTACTCCCAGTTCAATACCTACTGCAGCTGCGCCCAGAGAGTTGAGAACGTTATGAGCTCCAGGAAAGTGTAGTTTGAGTCTGCCCAGATTTTTCCCCGAAAAGCAGAGGTCAAATTCAGTGTGCATCTCTTCGTATACTATATTTTCCGCATAAAAATCATAATTTTTCCCTCTTCCATAAGTATAATATTTTCTCGTTATTCGAGGAATAATCGACTTGATATTTTCATCCTCACCACAAAGAATAATAGATCCGTAAAAAGGAACCTTGTTTACGAACTGGACGAAAGTACTTTTGATGTTATCCAGGGTTTTGTAGTAATCAAGATGGTCATCGTCGATATTTGTGAGAAGAGCGATAGTAGGAGTAAGTTTGAGGAACGAGCCATCGCTCTCATCTGCTTCAGCTACTATAAACTCTCCCTTACCCATCTTGGCAGAAGAGCCTATATTTTTTAAACGCCCACCAATTACTACTGTAGGATCCAATCCGCCCTCGGCAAGAACCATGGATACAAGTGAAGTAGTCACTGTTTTTCCATGAGTGCCGGCAATTGTCACTGCATACTTCAGCCTCATCAACTCGGCAAGCATCTCCGCTCGAGGAATAACGGGGATTTTAAGTCTCTTTGCTTGAACCACTTCCGGATTATCAGGAAGAACCGCGCTGGAAGTAACCACCACGTGGGCATTTCCTACCTGTTCAGGCTTATGCCCAATAAATATTTTACCGCCCAGGGATGCTAACCGCTCGGTTACTTCTGTCTGTTTAAGGTCCGACCCACTAATTTTATAGCCCAAATTTATCAGGACTTCAGCAATTCCGCTCATCCCTGAACCGCCTATTCCCACAAAATGTATGTGTTGAATGTTCTTTAACATTCTGGTTTATCCTTTTGACAAGCTTTTACATTGCTTCAATTAAATCGGCCATCTTGCCAGCTGTATCGTCAATAGAAAGTCTTCTCGTATTTTCCGCCATTCCCCTCAACTCTGCCTCGTCGGCAATCAAGTGGATGATGACATCAGCGAGTAACTCACCTGTCAACTGGTTATCCTCAATAAGTAGACAACCCCCTCTTTTTGATAGAAACTCAGCATTCGCTTTCTGGTGTCCACGAGTTGCATAAGGATAGGGAATAAGAATGCTGGGTAAGCCTTTTGCTATGATTTCAGCGACAGTACTTGCGCCAGAGCGGGAAATTACCAGGTCACAACAGCTATAGGCATATTCCATATGGAGAAGATAAGGGAGAACTCGTGATGAGTAATTTCTTTTCTCGTATTCTTCTTTTACTTCCGAAAATTGTTCAATGCCCACGATGTGTATAATTTGAATCTTTTTTATCAAAGGATTCAAAAAATTTAATGCTTTTACCATTGCTAAATTTATGCTACGAGCACCTTGACTCCCTCCAAAAACGAGAATATTCTTTTTCCCTTCCACCAGATCCAATTTTCGCAAGCCCTCACTTCTCGGGCAACTTAAGATAGATTGGCGAACAGGACTTCCCGTAAGAAACGTCCTCTTTGATGGAAAATATTTTTCTGTCTCTTTAAAACTGACCATTATTCTGTCAACTATCTTGGCTAAAACTCTATTGGCCAGTCCAGGAAAAACATTTGGCTCATGAATCGCACAAGTTATCCTGGATATTTTCGCTGCCAGAACTACTGAGAAGGATAAATATCCCCCCATTCCTACAACTGTATCCGGTTTGAAAGAACGAAAAATTTGTATAGACTGAAAGAATCCTTGGATAGATTTTGCAAAGAAACGGAAAACTTTCAATGAGAATTTTCTTACTAATCCTTCTCCTACAATTTGGAAGAATGAAAATCCGCTTTCTCGTGCTATCCTCTCGCCAATCCCTCTTTTTTTTCCTACCAAAATAACTTCATTATTGCGACTTCTCAACTTTTCTCCCAGAGCGAGACCTGGGTAAATGTGTCCTCCGGTACCTCCCAGAACAATCAAAATTTGCATAACAAGCCCCTGTCCCTAGAATTTAAGTGGGGATTTCTATTTACCCCTCCCTTTCGGGAGGACTCCAGTCTTTTTGTCAAAAAGTAGCCTGTCCCCTTTTTTGTCCCCTTTTTTGTTGTCTTATGTCTGTCGGGAAATATTGAGAAGTATTCCCACTCCCGCCAGCGAGAAGACCAAAGAAGACCCACCATATGAGAGAAAAGGCAAGGTGATCCCTTTAGTTGGCAGACAAGCAGTAACTATACTGATATTTAAAACAGCCTGGAAAGTAATTAAAAAGGTGATTCCCGCAGCCAATAAATTTCCGAATTGATTGGGCGCTCTTGTAGCTATATGTAGTCCCCTCCAGGCAATAATAACGAATAGAAATATTATCAAGCTGGCACCCAAAAATCCGAGCTCTTCTCCAATTATGGAAAAGATAAAATCAGTATAAGGCTCGGGTAGAAAGAATAATTTAGCCCTGGAAGCTCCCAGTCCTTTTCCAAAAAAACCTCCTGAGCCAAGAGCAAGGAGAGCCTGAACAATCTGGTAGCCTATTCTCTGGGCATCAGCCCAAGGATTGATGAAGGTTAGAATTCGTTCCCGGCGATACGCCACATGAAAAACTGCGAAATATAAAAGTGGTATACTTGCGAGGACAAGCGAGAGAAGATGGAAAAGCCTAACTCCTCCCATAAACAGCATCGCCAATACAACCATTCCCAAGATAACCGCAGTTCCCAGATCAGGCTCAGCATAGATAAGTATCAAAAATATTCCTGCTACTGCTAGAATTGGCAAAAGCCCTTTTTTGAAATCCTGGAGCTTGCTTCCTTTCCGGTCTAAAACATCCGCTATATAGAGAATCAAACAAATTTTTGCCATCTCCGAGGGTTGAAAGTTCACCATTCCGAACTTAAGCCAACGCTTGATTTCTCCAGATTCTATCAGCAAAACTAAAACCAGAAGACTAAATGAGAAAACCATAAGCGGTCGAGAAAACTTCTGCAACTTGTTATAATCAATCCTTGCTAAAACAAGCATCAAGAATACACCCATCACTGTCCAGATAATCTGCTTGATTAAAAAGAGATAACTGGTATCGAACTTTTCATGGGATACAATTGCACTGGCACTGAAAACCATCACCACACCTATGAACACCAGGAAGAGAACAACGGAGAGTAGAAAAATATCGCCACGATGATATTCTGGTGTATATAGGCCCTTCTTTAACTTGTATCTCGGGTCTCCCCATTTTCTTTTCTGAGTTTCTAGATCTCTTTTACCCATCTTTTGAAATCTTTCCCTCTTTCTTCAAAGTCGGAATACATATCGAAACTGGAACAGGCTGGCGAAAGAAGAATCGAACTGCCTGGTTGGCTTAAACTATAAGACAACTCTACTCCTTCCCTCATTCCATCTGCTCTGTAAATAGCAACTGAACCGATTAACTCCCTCTCTATTCTGGAAGCAGCTTGACCCAGCAAAATAAGGGCAGCGACTTTTTCTCTAACCAAATTCGCCAGTGGCCTATAAGGCGCGCCTTTATCATAACCTCCCATGATGAGTATAATCGGGGCAGGAAATGTTTCCAGCGCCCTCTTACAAGCATCAACATTTGTCGCCTTAGAATCGTTAATAAATCTCCTCCCATTGATCTCTCGAACTATTTCCAAACGATGTTCTATTCCTGAGAAGGCTTCAATTGCCCTTCTGATTTTACTTCTCGATATACTGAATATATCTCCTATGGCAATGGCTACCAGAGCATTCTCTAAATTATGGGGACCAGGAACTCTTACGTGTTTAACTAAGAGTTCACCTCTATCAGAAGGAACTTTTGCCCTCGAGTCTAAATTAGAAACTATTCTTTTCCCCTTAACAAAAACTCCTTTACGCAAGGCTCTCTTACTACTGAAGAAGATAACTTGAGACTTCGCTTTCCCTTCCATAATCTTACATCTCTTATCGTCTCCATTTAGAATACAGAAATCTTTTTCTGTTTGTTTTTTAAAAATATTGGCTTTGGCCTGGATGTACTTACCCATTGTTCTGTGTCTGTCCATGTGGTCAGGAGTTATGTTCAGAATCACTGCCACATAGGGATGGAAAGACTCAACATTCTCTAACTGGAAACTGCTAATTTCCAGGACCAAAACAGTCCTCTCCCTAATCCGCCCCACCACACCAGATAGAGGAGTACCGATATTACCGGCAACTATTACTTCTCTTCTTCCGTTGCTCCTTAATACTGCTGCAATTAACTCGCAGGTTGTGGTTTTTCCATTGGTTCCTGTAACAGCTACCACCGGAGGAGAAGACAAGGTTTCCCAGTGGAGATTAGAAGAGGCAATGTTGAATGCCGCCTCTACTTCACTCACCACAGGGATTTTCAACTTCCTTGCTTTCTCCACCAGGGGATTTTCCTGGGGAACACCAGGACTTACGACTAACAAGTCGTATTCAGAGACTAAATTCTTTAGTCTGACTGAATTCTGGCGACCCAGAAGAATCTTTATCCCTTTTTTAAGTTTTTTAATGTTATTTATTAATTCCCTTTTACTCTTTTCATCGGTCACTGTGATTCTAGCACCCTGAATGGTCAACAGATTAGCTACCGCTAAGCCACTTCGCGCCAGACCAATAACTAACACTTTCCTTCCTTGATAGTTTTCTTTTATTCTCATCTTACCTGAGTTTTAGCGCACTTAAAGCTATTAAGGCCAAAATAATCCCCACAATCCAAAACCTGATTACCACTTTCGGCTCGGACCAACCAATTAATTCAAAGTGGTGATGCAAAGGTGCCATCTTCAACACTCTCTTACCTCGCAGCTTAAAAGAAGCAACTTGTAGAATTACTGATAGTGCTTCAACTACAAAAATTCCTCCCACAATGAGCAAGAGAAGTTCTTGTTTAATCAACAAGGCAACGATACCGATTGTCCCCCCTAAAAAGAGGGAGCCAGTGTCACCCATGAACACTTCTGCTGGATAGCTGTTGAACCACAAAAATCCCAGACCCGCCCCTGCCATTGCACTCAGAAAAATGGAGAGTTCCCCAGCACCAGGAACAGGAACAATGCCTAGATAACCGCTAAACTTAGCGTGTCCTGCCAGGTATGCCATTAAAGCATAAGTCATTGCTACAATAAGGATGGAACCTACTGCCAACCCATCCAGACCATCGGTCAAATTTACTGCATTGGAGGAACCAACGACAAGTAGGATAGCAAAAAACACGTAAAGTAACCCAAAATTAATAAAAAAATCTTTCAAGTAAGGTATATTGAGCTGGGTTACGTATTCGGAATTGGCTGGATAGTAGAAAAGATAAATTACAACAATTAAAGCGAGAATTGACTGCCCGAAGAGTTTATACCTTGCCATAAGTCCCCGACTACGCTTTTTTATTAATTTCAGATAGTCATCAAGGAAACCTAACAGTCCCAACCAAAGAGTGGAGAGGAGAATAATTATAGTGAAGCGATTATCGAGGCGAGCCCAGAGAAAAGTAGAAATAACAAGGCTAACGAGAATGATTAATCCGCCCATTGTGGGGGTTCCTGCTTTCTTCATGTGGGTGGGCGGGCCATCTTCCCGTATCTGCTGACCGATATGCCATTGTTTCAATTTCTTTATTAACAAAGGTGCAATGAATAAACTCAAAAGTAAAGAGGTAAATATAGCAGCTCCAGCGCGAAAAGTTATGTATTTGAAAACATTGAAGGGAAAGAAGTACACATGTAGAGGATAAAAGATATGATAGAACATTTACTCTCCAAAATAACTTCCGTAATAGCAAGGCGTAAGCTTTGCTTCCTCTGTAGGGGACGGACTCTGTGCCGTCCCTTTTCTTGGGCGGCCATCCCGCTAAAGCGGGACCCCTACATTGATGCAGAGTTATCACTCTGCAGCTACAATTGTTGAAAGAGATTTGGTAGTCGTAACCTTTAGGTTGCGTTAAAATTCGCTCCGATTAGTCGGAGCGACTACCATTATCGAAATAAATATTTTATTACCTCTTCCAATCCTATTTTTCGAGATCCTTTAATTAGCACTGCATCCTTTGGCTTAAGTAATTCTTTTAGTTTCCTGGAGGCAACTTTCTTATCTTTAAAAGAGAATATATTGTTCCTTTCCATTCCCCACTTCCCAGCAGCCTGAGCAATAAATTGGGCATCCTCTCCTATGGTGATTAAGCTATAAATTGGGCTAGTAGCCACTATCTTGCCAATCTCCTGATGAAATTTTCGACTCATCCTGCCCAATTCCAGCATATCACCCAAAATGACTATTTTCCGCTGCGAGGGAAAAGAGGAAATAAATTCACTTAATACAGCTTTCACAGAAGTGGGATTGGCATTATAAGCATCGTTAACGATTGTTACCTCGCCATATTTCAACTTTTCCATCCGTAGTTTGGGAAATTTGAATTTCCCAAGCACGTCAGCCATCAGGGAAAGAGAGACACCAAACTCTTTAGCAACGCTTATGGCAGCCAGCGCATTATAAATGTTATAACGTCCTATACAGTATAAATTAAATTCTTCTCTGTCTCTTCCTACGTTGATGGTGAAAGAAAGTTTTTCTTTCTCTCCGGGACTATTTACTACCACATTACTCGCCCGGACATCAGCTTGAGGGTTTGTTCCAAAAGTAATTATTTTCTGTTTTATCTTCTTAAACTGGCTTCTCAAATGGGAATCATCTATATTTAATACGATTTTCCCTTGCCGAGGCAAAAGTTGAACAAGTTCCATTTTAGCAGAAAGTACATTGGAAATGCAACGGAAAAATTGCAGGTGGGTGGCACCAATGTTGGTAATCACTCCCATTTGGGGTAGTGAAATTTCTGCCAATCTCTTAATCTCCCCGGCGTGGTTAGCTCCCATTTCCAGAACCAGAAACTCCGTCTCAGGAGAAATCTCAAAAAGCGTCAAGGGAAGACCGACTATGTTGTTGTAGTTACCCGGAGTAGCTACCACTCTATACTTCGATGAGAGGAGAGATTTCAACATATCCTTTGCTGTCGTCTTACCATTGCTGCCGGTTACTCCCACAACCACAGGATTGAACTTCTGACGATAAAACTTTGCCAATTCTTGCAGGGCAGTCAAGGTATGGGCTACATTTATGGTCGCTATTTTAGCAGCAAATTTTTTCTTCTTAGAAACAACCACCGCCTTTGCACCCTTGTCTATCGCCCCCTGAAGAAAATCGTGTCCATCGAACCTTTCCCCTTTCAGAGCAAAAAAGATTTCTCCCTTCTTTATAGTGCGACTATCAATGGACACACCTGAAATTTCCCCTCGCTGGCTTCCACAAATTAATTTACCCCGCACGGCTCTTATTATCTCTTTTATAGTAAGTCTTTCCATATTATTCCTTCTTGAATCTCATTTTTTCCGAGAGGATTTTCCTGGCAACTTCGCGGTCGTCGAAGTGAATTCTTCTATCCTTAAATAACTGGTAGTCTTCGTGTCCTTTTCCTGCAATTGCGATTAGGTCACCCTTTTCTGCCATAGACAATGCTTTCTCGATTGCTTGAAACCTATCGATGATAGTCTGATAATTACTCTTCCCTTTTCTTTTTATTCCTACTTCAATGTCCAGAGCTATCCGCTCAGGGTCTTCACTCCGGGGATTATCCGAAGTGACGAGTACATAATCACTAAGATCAACGGCTACTTCGCCCATTAGAGGTCTCTTCCCCCGATCCCGGTCACCCCCACAACCAAAAACAGTAATGATTTGCCTGGGTTTTAATTCCCGACAGGCGTGCAAAAGCTCCCGCAAAGCTTCATCGGTATGTGCATAATCGACTATTACTGTGAATGGCTGCCCACAATCGATTTTTTCGAACCTTCCAGGAATAGAGGGGACTTTTTCCAATCCACGCTTGATAATGTCCAAATTTATCCCTTGTCCCAGGGCCACAGTACTTGCAGCTAAAGCGTTATATACATTATATTTTCCAATTAAAGGCAAAGAAATCTTCACTTCCCCTCTCGGAGACAGCAGAGTGAAGGTAGTTTTCTCCAGATTCAATTTTATACTCTTTGCTACAACATCGGCTTTCTTTTCAATCCCATAAGTAATTATCTTTGCCTCTGTCGATTGGATAATTTTCTCTGTTGAGGGGTCGTCTAAATTCAAAACTGCCAGTTTCTCCCTTTCTTTCCGAGCATCCTTTCCTAAAATAGAGAAAAGTTTAATCTTTGCTTCCAAATACTCCTCTATGCTCTTGTGAAAATCGAGATGTTCACGACTCAGGTTAGTAAATATAGCACTATCGAACTCGCATCCTTCCACCCTATCTAAACTTAAGGCATGAGAAGAGACCTCCATAACTACTGTCGAGAACTTTTCATTTACTAACTTTCGCAGTATTTGCTGCAGGTCGGAAGATTGGGGAGTGGTGATCGGGGCAGGTAATATTTTCTCTCCCAATCGATAAGCAATCGTACCCAGGACTCCTACTTTTGCTCCATTCTCTTTGAAGATGGCTTCAGTGAGATAACTGACTGTCGTTTTCCCATTGGTGCCAGTTATCCCGATTATGTTTAATTTATCGGAAGGATGATTATAGAATATGGTGGCAAGCTTGGCTAAAACTTTGCGGGGATTCTCCACTACAATTTGAGTGGCAGAGCCTCCCCATCTGGAGGGTCTTGTTAATTTTTCTATTCTTTTAGAAGAAATAACTACTGCAGCGCCTGCTTCCAAAGCCTGGGGAATATAGTAATTTCCATCTTCTGTGTAACCAGAAATGGCCACAAAGATGTAGTCTGGTTTAACTTGGCGAGAATCGCAAGTTATCCCCTCTACGGAAAGTTCTGTGGAGCCATGTATTTCTTTAACACCTATCGGTGGTAATAGGTCGTTTAGCCGGACCATTTTTATAACCTATATATGAAATCTTATGAAAGTAAAAATATTCCTCCCTTTCGGGAGGAATGCACAGGGAAGTCTGAAATCCCCCGTTAGAGCGGAGGACCAATATAAGCCACC
The DNA here is from genome assembly GCA_009619095.1 of Clostridia bacterium. Taxonomy (GTDB): domain Bacteria; phylum UBA6262; class WVXT01; order WVXT01; family WVXT01; genus WVXT01. The sequence continues at coordinate 29,782 of WJOT01000052.1, read as the reverse complement.
TCCTGGGGCAAATTCCTAAACATTTCCTGGGAATCAGGCGGGATACCCAGATGGTGCATAATTCTCAATCCCACTCGTGCGAATACCGGCGCAGCTACGCTTCCTCCCCAGTAATATCCCTGTGGCTCATCCAGTATGACTAAGATAGTAACCTTCGGTTGCTCTGCTGGGAGATAACCAATGAATGAGGCAATGTAGTTTGTATCAGAATACTTGCCAGTTTCTGGGTCAAATTTTTGAGCGGTTCCCGTCTTACCAGCTACCCTATACCCCATAATTTTTGCTTTTTCCCCCGTGCCCTTCTCCACAATTCGGCACAAAATATTAGTTAAAGTTTTCGCTGTTTTATAGGAAATCACCCCTCTAACCGGGCAGGGCTGGAATTCTTTCACTACCTTCCCACTGGGATCGACGATTCTCTTAACAATCATAGGCTCCATCAGCACTCCTCCATTGGCTAAACATGAAAATGCAGAAACAAGCTGGATGGCAGTTACTCCTATGCCCTGCCCGAAAGAGAGGCGACTGAGAGATATCTCTGACCAATCTTTTGGCTTCTTCAAAATTCCCGGCGTCTCCCCCGGCAACCTAATTCCTGTGAAGTTACCAAACCCGAAATCTCTGACATACTGGTATAACTTATCTTTCCCTAACAGTTGCCCAGCTTTAGCCATTCCGATGTTGGACGATTTTTCAAGAACCTGGATAAAAGTAAGCCAGTCCTCACCTTCGTGGTCTCGAATAGGAATCCCGTTGAATAAGTAGACTCCTTCCTCACAATAAAAACGATCTTCCAATGTGACGAGGTTCTCTTCCAATAATGCTGCAGCTACTATTGGTTTAAAAGTAGACCCCGGCTCAAAGATATTGGAGATCGCAGGATTCTTTAAGTACTTGTATTTCCCCGAAGAAGAGCTATTTCCATTAAAGGATGGAAAGTTAGCTAAGGCTAAGAGCTCTCCGGTTTTAGAATCTTGAACAATGATTGTAGCCAGTTTGGCTTTAGTCTCGTTGTAAGCCTTTCTCAACTCTACTTCCGCAATGTATTGGATTACTCTATCGATTGTGGTAACTACACCGCATCCACTTACTTCTGACCGATAAGCAGTGTCGGCAGCGATTACTTCCCGACCAAAACCATCTTTTCTTCTTATAGTCTTTTTAGTTTTTCTTCTTAGGATTCTGTCAAAGAAATTCTCGATTCCCGATAGACCTTGATTATCTAGACCGGCTAAACCGATTACCTGGCTAGCTAACTCATTTTCTGGATAGAACCTTTTGCCTTCGCTTATAAACTTGATTCCTTTAAAATGCAAACCTTTAATCTTTTCTGCAATTTTGGTATCGATTTTGCGTCTTAACCAGACGAATGAATTGGAAGTTTCCAGTTTTTTGCGAATTGCCTTCTCGCTCATATGGAGTAAAGGAGCTAACTTTCTGGCTGTCTTTTCCGGATTAGAAATAAAAGAAGGAATGGCATAAACCGAACTAACTTCAAATTCTATTGCCAGTTCCTTCCCATTACGGTCATAGATCGTGCCCCTTTTGGAATTGACTTGTCTAACCGAGAAAGATTGTTTATCCGCCATCTTCCGGTAACGATGATGGCTAACAATCTGAATATAATACAATCTAATTTCCAATACGATAAGAGTAAAAATTACTATCAACATAGAACTAATAATGCGAGTTTTTCGAGGCACCTTTTGAATCCTCCCGGGCAATAAAAAAAGCTTTATTTGTTGAAGTTCTATTTTGTTTAAAATTTACCTCTAGGAAAAGGATATTTTCATGCTGAGGAAAAACCATCTCTTTCTTTTCTTGCGCAATCTTATCAATATTTGCGAGATTAGTATAGTGATGCAATTTTGTTTTTATGGCGCGATTTTTGTTTTCCAACAACCTGAGTTCCCTCTTTAATTCGTTAATCTGATAACTAAGCGTGACTACTTCTGCACATTCCCAGACATAGAATAGGAAAATCAACAGCCCACCAATAAAAAATAGAAAGTAACGTTTTTTAGGCTGCCTTCTCTTTTCTATCCCCATTATTTCACTTTTCTCCATAGTTTCTTGGAGTGTCCCGACAAGTCGGGACCAAATCAGAGATGAAGGGGATCCATCTCCCCTGCCCGCAATTTTGCGCTTCTGCAACGTGGATTTATTTGAAGTTCTTCTCTTGTGGGAGTAACTGGTTTAGGAAAAACTGCCTTCAAGCCCTGTTTTCTATATTCCCGAAAGAAATTCTTGACGATTCTATCCTCCAAAGAATGGTAAGAAATAACACAAATCCTCCCACCCTTTTTTAGAAACCCTGCGGCCTGGGGAAGTGTCCTCTCCAAAACCATTAACTCATCATTTACTGCTATTCTTAACGCCTGGAAAGTCCTGGTAGCCACGTGAATCCTTCTGGGCCAGGCTGAACGGGGGATTGCTCTCTTAATGATTTCTACTAACTGAAAAGTAGTCTCAACAGGCCCCTTTCGTCGGGATTCAACCACTCTCCTCACAATTCGTTTAGCCCACCGTTCCTCTCCATATTTATATAAAATCGCTACAAGTTCATCGAAAGAAAGAGTGTTCAAAAGATATCCCGCAGTCAATCTCGTGCTTTCTGACATTCGCATATCTAAAGGTCCGTCCTTTTGAAAACTAAAACCCCTGGTGGCGTCTTGCAGTTGCAAGCTCGACAAACCCAGGTCAAATAGAATGCCATCAACTTCTTTGATTCTCAATGACTCCAGGATAGTTCCAATTTCAGAAAAGGCTCTCTCAAAAGTGAGCAAGTTTTCTTTATATTTTTTAAGATTTTCCTTTGCTCTTCTTATCGCTTCTCCATCCTGATCGATTCCGATCAGGAGTCCACCTGGCAAGATTACCTCCAGTATCCTTTGAGCGTGACCACCTTCGCCCAGAGTAGAATCTACGTAGATTCCTCCTCTCAGACAATTAAGGTTATCTATCACCTCATCAACTAAGACTGGAATATGTCTTGACTTTTCCACTGTGTCTCTGGAGTAGCTCCGATTCATCGGAGCGTTTGAAAGAGGACGTCAGATTCCCAGGTCAACCAATTTTTCAGCTACCTCAACAAACTGCTTTTCGGCCTCTTTCTGGTAACGTTCCCAGTTGCTTTTTGACCAAATCTCTACGCGATCTAACACTCCTACCACTATTACCTCTTTTCTTATGTTTGCGTAACTACATAGAGTCTTAGGAATCAGTATCCTTCCTTGGTCATCCACAGGACATTCGTTTGCTCCGGAAAGGAAAGTGCGTAAAAACTTACGGGCGTCGGCTTTAGTTAAAGGAAGAGTTTTTAGCCTTTCTGTAATTTTTCTCCAATTTTCGGGAGTGTAAACAAATAGACAACCTTCCAACCCAGAAGTGATAATAAACTTTCTTACGTTTTGACGGAGCCTGGCAGGAATGAACAGCCGGTTTTTTCCATCTAAAGAATGGCGATATTGTCCAATTAACACCTTTTCACCACCTTACACCACTTTTCCCCACTGTGACAAAGATTATATACCAACTTTGTTATTTTGTCAAGCAAAAAATGAAAGTAATAAAAGGAGTAGCTCCGCGTCAACGGAGGTAGTGTAGGGGCTTGTCCCCGTCCCGATAAATCGGGACGCCCATAAAGGGCTACACTACAATTATGTCCAAGAGCGCTAGGCAACAACATAAAAAAATCCCGGGAGATAAATTGTTTATCTTCCCGGGAAAATTTTTTCTAACTTTTAGCTTTCCTCTACTCTACCTCTTCCCCACCTCTTGAATCTGTGCCTACAATGCATTATCTTTTATAATTCATAACTCATAATTACATAGTATCATCTGGTGTATTTCTGTTGGTCTTTTGGCACATACCATTTGATGAAGTTATAGCCAATGCCTGCAGGAGCCACTTCAATACCATGAAACCTTTTATGGACCGCGGGAAGGGCATCAGCCACATATAAGAAAGTATACGGTTGCTCTTCAGCTAAAATGGTATGAATCTTATGATAGATTTCTTTTCTCTTTTCCATATCGAAAGTACGTCGTCCTTCCACTAACAGGCGGTCGACTTCCGGGTTACTATAGGAAACGAAATTGTACTGCCCCTCCTTGATCTGGGATGAGTGCCAAATAGAATACTGGTCTGGATCTCGGGAAAGGCTCCAACCAAGAATTACCGCATCAAAATTCTTTTTGTCAATATACTGATGAATGAAAGAAGCCCATTCCAAAATGCGAATTTTTACCTGGATGCCCACCTGTTTAAGGTTAGACTGGATAATAGTAGCACAAAGCTGGCGCATCTTGTTACCCTGATTGGTCATAAGGGTAAAACTGAATGGCCTACCATCCTTATCTAAAATTCCATCCCCATCTCTATCTTGCCAGCCACAATTATAGAGTAATTTCTTAGCTTTTTCGGGATTGTGCTCGTAAACAAGGATAGTTTTATTATAAGCCCAAGAAGTTGGAGGAAAGGGTCCTGTGGAGATTTGACCCAAGCCCAGAAGAACTCCGGCTATGATTTCCTGCCTGTTTACAGCATAAGTTATTGCCCGACGAACTCTCTTATCCTTAAACAGGGGATTTTTCAGGTTATAGCCAAAATAAGTATAGCCAAAACTGGGATAGCGAAATTTATTAAACTTGTCCAGAAACTCCTTGCTTACGGCTTCTTTTTGGAATTGGTCTGGAGTCAGCCCCATTGTATCTATCGTCCCCTTCCTCAGCTCCAAAAACTGTACTGCCTGGTCTGGCACAATCCTGTAGATTATACGATGGATATATGGCCTCCCTTCAAAATAGTGTTCATTTGCTTCCAGGACTATCCGCTCATCTGTTTTCCACTCCACAAATCTATAAGGCCCTGTTCCAATGGGGTGCCGGTTGGCAGGATGGTTATTAAAATCTCCTTTCTCAAAAATATGCTGGGGAATAATTCCCATACCCCAACTTTCCAATCCAGGAGAGAAAGGCTCATTATATATTATCTTCACCGTGTAAGGGTCAACAATTTCCAACCTGTCAATTATAAGGTAATCCGAGGCATAGGGCGTCCTAGTATTGGGGTTGACCAACTTTTCATAAGTAAATTCAACATCCTTGCTGGTGAAAGGTTCTCCGTCATGCCAGTTCACATTTTTGCGGAGATGGAAGGTAATTACCAGCTCGTCATCGGATATATCCCATGATTCTGCCAATTCTCCTACCAGCTTGAGATTTTTGTCATATTTCACTAACCCGTTATAGACATAACCATTTATGTCACCGGAAGCGCTGTCACTGGCAAGAATAGGATTCAAATAACTGGCATCTCCAATAGATGCCTCGATGATTATATCTCCATAGGCTGGTTGGGGAGAATGTTGTTCACTGGTAGGTGTTCTATCCTTTGGTTTAGGGGAGGGCCTTTTTGCAAAATAGATGAGTAACCCAGTAAGAGCAACTACTACCACTACTAGGACAAGAATTGTAATGACTTTTCTCATTTCTTCTCTTCATCAAAAAATAGGGTCAAAAAATGGGGTCGACTCTATTTTTTGGATGTCCTACTATCTTGGATGTCCTACCGGGATAATGTAGAGTGGTATATTATCTTTTGGTAGATATAGCGTTTTTTGCACAGCAGTGTCGTCAAATGCGCCAATAGGAGCTGAACCCAAACCCAGACAGACTGCCTGAAGGTGAATATTCTGGGCTATATGGCCTGCCTCTATGTGAGCATACCTCATGCCCCTCTCTCCATATTTCCAACATATTTTATCATAGACGCAAGTAATCACAAAATCGACTGCTGCCTGGGCGATTGCCTCCTGCCGTAAGGCGGCGCGGGAAAGGGAAGAACGGAGGTCTTTGTCCGAAATCTCTTTTAAACTGTGGTTTGAGGGAAAATAGTGAAAGACCCCGTTGGGAGAAACGAGATAGATTTCCATGGGGTAGAGAGCGCCTGCAGAGGGAACGGTCTTGGAAGCACCTGTCACTGAATCGACATCCCTTTGCCCATACGTAGCCCAGAGAAGCTGAGAAATTTCATCTAAAGACAATTCTTTTTTACTGAAGCTCCTAACCGAATGCCTTTTTACTATCGCCTCCTCGAGGCTCATCCTGCCAATTGTCTTAGGCGAGGGTAATTTAATATTTTTCTCCTTCACTTTTCCTCTACCTCCTTTGAGAACTGAGGCGTCTACCTGTTCTACGAACATCCCGAAAAGGGGAAAAAATAGAAAAGATAAAATAAGAACTATCCTGAACAGGATTCTTTTCATCTATCTCCTGAAGCAGTAGATTATTCTTTGCGTTTGGCTATTTCTGCTTCAATAATTTGAATTGCTTTTTCCGCTTTCTCCCTCTGGTCAGCTACCAGAATAACTACATCACCCTCCTTAACTCCGAAAGCTTCCTCGATGTTCCTTTTGTCTTGCTTATTGAGACCATATTTTGGTAGTTCATCGGTGGAAATAAATCCTTTAACCCCGGCTTCTTTCTCAACTTTCTTAGCCAGACTATCTGTGAGCTTCTGGTCTTCAATAAGAACTCCGGCAAATCCTTCAGCTTTTATTCCCACGATGACTCCTCCTGAATCTAAGACCTCTCTTATTACATGGGAATTAGTTTCGCTGAGCAAATCGTTTATCTCCTTCATCCTTTCTCACCTCCTTTCGCTTCGCTCAATCCGGCCGGGGTTCTCACCATCTCGAACCCGTCGCCAGACTTGTCGCTCCTTACTCGTCGCGACGGCGACCCTTTCGCTTCGCTTCACTCGGTGACCCGTTCCGATTCATTTATCGGAACGTCGCTAACACGTTCCTCCTTATTCGTCCCGATTTCATCGGGACGGCTACGTTCTACATTCACTTATTTTTAAACTAAAGTGCAGTAGAGACCAGGGTTTCCGTAGCGGAAACTCCATCGATTGCCCTAATGTTCTTAATCACCAATGAAGTCAGGGCATTTAAATCTTGAGCTTCCACAGTGGCTACAAGGTCCCACCGACCAAAGACAGCCTGAACTTTATTGACCCCTTTTATATCCTTGATTTTGGCGAGAACCGCTTCCTCCTTTCCTGCTTCCAACCTGAGTAGAATTAATCCTATCATTGACCATCACCCCCCTATTTACCGCTGTAGCAGCAAAGCGCTGTCCTTAATTCTACAATTTCGTTTCTCGTAAAAGTTCTGCCATTATCTCCGAGGAGAGTGGCTCGATATAGAAACCAGAACTCCAAGAGAAACCTTCGACCTTCACAATATGGGGAAGTATCTCTAAATGCCAATGGTAATCCTTATGTATTGTCTTCCAGTAACCTACCTTTGGCCGCATGTAAGGTATGGAATGGATCATATAGTTGAGTGGCGGATCCTCCAGCAGTTTACAAATCTTGCTTAAAGTCACTTTCATGATAGCTGCAAAATCAAAAAGTGTGCTATCATCTTCCTGAGTAAAATCTGCATTGTGTCTTTTGGGAAGTATCCAGGTTTCAAAAGGAAGACGTGGAGCAAATGGAACATAGGAGAGAAAAGATTTGTTCTCCTTAACTATTCTTAGACCCGCTTCCAACTCCTCTCTAACCACATCACAGAAAACACAACGCTCTTTCTCTCCGTAGTAACTTTTAGCATTTTCCAATTCGCCTTTTACACTTTCGGGAGTAAGGGGTAGAGCAACCAACTGAGAATGAGTGTGTCCCAATCGGAAAGGAGAACTGGGTCTTTGATTCTTGAAAACTATAGCATATCTGAAACGCTTATCTTTTTTCAAATCGATAATTCTTTTCTGATAAACGAGAAGAGCCTTCTTTATCTGTTCCTCAGGCAAATCGCTTAAGTTCTTGATGTGCTCAGGACTCTCGATTATTAACTCGTGTGCTCCCACATTATTCATTACATCGTATATGCCCACACCACGCCTCTCCAATTCTTTCTCTATTTCCAGAGCCTTCTCTTTGCTGGGAAAGACTCTTACGCTCCAACCCGGTTGGTCTGGCAGAGTACCGGGCTTTCTTAAAGCATAGATTTCTTTAGGTGTCTCTTTCTCATTTCCCGAGCAGAAAGGGCAGGGTTTCTCCTTGACCCTTACTCCAGGCTCCAAAGATTTGAAGAATTCCTCTTTCCCCTTAGTATTGGTAATAATCCACCCTCCGGAAATTATATCTTTTCTCAATTCAGCACACATTTCTTTTCTTTCTCCCTAAAGTTTTAATTAATTCATTGTAAGAAATAGTATTCAATACGTCTCTTCTTTCAAGCCAGCCTCTACGAGCAACGGCAACTCCTAAGCAGAGATTCTCTGTCTGATTCAGGGTGTGAGCATCTGTTCCGATTCCCATAAGGATACCTCTCTCTTTTGCCTTCCTGCAGTAGATGTCATATAGGTCAAGCCTCTCAGGATAGGCATTGATTTCTAAGAAAGTCTGTGTTTTCTGAGCAGTCTTTAAAACTTTCTCCATATTTAGTGCATACGGTTCTCTCTTACCCAACAGCCGGCCTTGTGGATGGGCAATCATATGGACATACTTGTTCTCCATCGCAGAAATTATTCTTTCCGTTAACTGCTCCTCTGACTGTTTGAATCCAGTGTGAATGGCAGCGATAACCAGGTCGAGTTGAGATAAGAGCTCATCGTCATAATCTAAGGACCCATCAGAAAGGATATCCACTTCCATACCGCAGAGAACCTTAAAGTTTTTATTCTTTTTGTTAATTTTTTTTATCTCTTCGATTTTCTCGTAGACTACATTGGGGCGGAGACCTCCGGCAACCCTCAGTGATTGAGAGTGGTCACAAATTCCCACCCACTCCAACCCCATACTTTTTTCCTTTTCTGCAATTTCTGTGAGTTTTCCTGCACCATCGCTGTAACGGGAATGAACGTGCAAATCACCTTTAATGTCGCTCTGGGCAATCAGTCGGGGAATCTTATTTCGCGAAGCCATCTCAATTTCTCCTGAGGCCTCTCTTATTTCTGGTGGAATATACTGAAGTCCCAATTTCTTATAGACTCCTTCTTCGCTCCCACCAGCCACCCTTGTTTCTCTCACTGGTTTTGCTGAACCAGCTCCCTTTCCCCGAGGGGAAACTCTACCCGACCTTTTTCCCAGTTTAAACAGACCATATTCATTTATTTTATACCCTTTCTTTCGAGCCAGTTCGCGAAGAGCAATATTATGGTCTTTAGAACCAGTAAAATACATCAGGGCAGCCCCATAAGATTCTGGCTTAATCACCCTCAGGTCAACCTGTATGTCCTCGTCAAGAATTATGCTCGATTTCGTCTCCCCCTGAGCCAGTATTTCCTTCACCTGAGGAAGATTCACAAATTTATCCATTACTACATCAGATTTTTTTGCCGTACATAAGATATCTATATCTTTAATTGTCTCTTTCTTTCTGCGAATACTACCAGCCAGATTTATATCTTTAACATCAGGACACTTCTCCAATTCTTTTATGATTGGTTTTGCTAAAAATAGTGCTGAGGAGAGGAGAATCCTTTCTCCACCTTTTCTCACCATTTGAATGCCTCTTAGGATATTCTCCTCGGTCTTCTCCCCCAAACGGTGAAGCTTGCTCAAACGGTGTTCTTTAGCTGCTTTCTCCAGTTGGGCAAGGCTCTTTATTTTTAACTCATCATATAGAGTTTTTGCTGTTTTAGGCCCTATTCCCGGGACAGAGAGGATTTCCAGAAGCCCTTCAGGAAAAACTTTCTTTAACTCGTCAAAATATTTTAATTTACCCGTTTCCAAATATTCCTTAATCTTCTTTGCTATTCCCTCCCCCACACCAGGTATGGTCTTCAGTTTATCATTACTTACAAACTTTTCGATCGGTTCGGTAAGAGCGGCAATATTTTGAGCCGCTTTCTCATAGGAGCGCACTCGGAAAGGGTTCTCCCCTTTCAATTCTAAAAGTTGTCCGATTTCCTGGAGTAATTTTACAACTTCTTTGTTTTTCATCCCGCCTCTCTCTGATTAAATATATTTCGAAGGTTAACTACTATATAAATTCTCCTGTTTTCCTTATTTCTCAATAAATAAACATAAAGCCAATTTTGAGAGGCGGGATTCATTCCCTATTTACTCCCCTTCCACCTCTCTCAGGAACTTTGCCGCTGCTTCTGGGGAGGGTGGATTAATATAGAAATCGCCACCCCACTCAAAGCCCCTGGCAAGCATAGCATGGGGCAGAATCTCGATGTGCCAGTGGTAATCCTGTTTAATAGTCAGCCAGAATCCTGCCTCGGGAACCATAAAGGGAACAGTATGAAGAACAAAATTTAAAGGAGGGTCTTTCAATAACTTGACAGTCTTCATAATAGTAGATTTCAATTTCTCTGCCAACTCCCAGAGGTCTTCTGCAGGTATATTTGTAAAATCGCATTCGTGCTTTCTGGGAAGAATCTGGGTTTCAAATGGAAAGCGGGAGGCAAAAGGAGCCAAAACGATAAATTTATCTCCAGCGCTAACGATCCTCTCATGGGAATATAATTCTTGTTTGATTATGTCACAGAAAATACACCTTTCTTTCTCTTCATAATAACTTTTAGCTGAAGATAACTCCTCCTTAATACTTTTAGGAATCAGGGGCAGAGCGATTATCTGGGAATGGACGTGTAGCATAGAAATTTCTTCCCCATAACCCTGATTACGGAAGATGAGACCATATTTCAGAAGAGAATTCTTTTTCAATTCATTTAACCTAACCTGATAGACACGGAGAACTTTCTCTATCTGCTCAAGGGGAAGCTTCGAAATATGGGTGATATGTAGAGGAGATTCAATTACAATCTCATGGACTCCATATCCATTTATTGTATCAAAAAAGAAGAAGTCACCCACTCCTTTTCTTTCCAGCTCCTCATTGAGCCCTACCACTCCAAATTTACTGGGAATTACACGCACCGTCCACCCCGGGGTATCGGGTTTACTCCCCTCCTTACGGAGCGCAAATGCTTCTGGTAGAGTTTCCAGTTCTCTCCCTTCGCAAAAAGGACAATCCCGCTCCCGCTCTTCCTTGCGGACAGTGATTAAACCAATCGGTGTATCCACCTCCTTCCTCGTAGCAGTAATCATCCATCTTCCGGAGATGGGGTCTTTTCTCAGTTCTGACATCTTTTCCTCCCTATGGAGTAGCTCCGATTCATCGGAGCGTTTATTTGGAGTAGTCCCGATAAATCGGGGCTATTCCAGGAACCTTTGTTCTCTACTTCACAACAATACCTGCATATCCTACAACCGCGGAATAATCCCCTGAGGCTTCTGCACTGGTATTGTACAACACCAGCTCACTCTTCTTTGCCCCTAACTCTTTACAGGCAAAAATCATTGTAGCCGTTGGTCCTGGACCACACATTGAAATATCATTTTCCATTACTGTCTGCAGTAGATTTTCTGGATCGAGTTTTAAGATTTTATCAATTGCCAACTTGTCTTTTCTTTCAGCATCCTTTTGGGACTCATAGTGGGTCATATCCGACGAAGCAACAATTAGACAAGGAGCTTTAGATTTAATTACCTTAGCTATTGCTTTACCCAATTTTTTACAGGTGGAGACTCGATGGTCCCGCATACAGATGGGAACTATGGCGAAATCAGTCTTTAAATACTGAATAAATGGCAGCTGAACCTCCAGCGAGTGTTCGGGTAGATGAGCCTGTTCATCCTCCTGTGCTAAATCACCAGATTGGGAAAGCAACTTTTTTGCCAGGGAAGAATCTATTTCTACTCTGCCATTGGGCATTTCCCACTCACCTTCTGTCATTATGGAAACCTCTGCGCCAATACCAGTATGGTTAGGCCCAATGATAATAATAGTATCGGGTAGGTTAATCTTAGAATAGACTGCTCCAGCTACCTTTCCCGAATAGAAATATCCTGCGTGGGGAACCACTATTCCCAAAACGTCCTCTCTCTCAATATCGCTCCTGAGATATTTCCCGACCTGTTCTCTTAGTGCTTCCGGGTCTCTCATATAGAACCTTCCTGCTTGTGTTGGTTTTCTAATCATCCTTCCCCCTTTTAACTTTTATTAATTGACCCTACAGAGCTTGTACTGTCTCTAAATGTGCTAATCTTAAAGGTTCAGGAATCTTTTCTCTTCGGCAACAAGTAAGGATGATGTCCAATGCCTGATCCAGGTCGATCCTGTACCCTTGAGAAACGAATATGGGCTTTACATTTTTCTTAGTGCGCAGAACCGCCCCAATCAGCTCTCCTTCCTCGTCTTTCAGAAAAGTATAAGCTCCTTTTAAATTTACAGGCTCCTCATAACGGCCATATAGAATAGACTTGGCACAGCCAATCGTGGGAAGCCCTAGTAAAAGACCCATGTGGGTAGCCAGCCCAAATCTCACAGGGTGTGCAATTCCCTGACCATCGAAAATGATTATATCGGGAGATCTTTCCAATTTTCTTAAGGCAGCTATTAGAACAGAACCCTCGCGAAAAGTGAGTAGCCCGGGAAGATATGGAAATATTCTCTCAGAAGCTTCCATAGCTCCCTTTTTTTCCACCAGTTTCAGCTCAGGGAAAGTAAGCAAAACTACACTACCATAAGCCCTTCCCTTCTTCTCATCATACCCAACATCGCAACCGGCAATAAAACCTATCTCACTTATAGACTTAAAAGAACTTTTCAATACAACTTTGTTTCTCAACTTCTCCTGGATTTCTCTAGCCTTCTCGGGAGATACCTGCCAGGAATGAAGATTCTTAACTTTCATTTCTTCTAAATTTAGCAAATTTATACTTGCATTGCAAATAAAAATTTATTGTCAAAAGGTCTGTCTCCAACCTCTTTCCAGCCCTAATTCATCTGCCATCTTCAACACTGCATCATATTCTGTTTTAGAGATTCTTCTTGAGAGTTCTGGAAATTCAAAAGCCAGGTGAGCAGGATGGTATTGAGCCATAATGGACATATAAGTATTTTGGGAGATATTCTTGGCAATGAATTCTAAGACTCCTCGAGAACCAACTATGTCTTCAGGCATAACTAAGTGGCGAATAAGAAGTCCCTGCTGGGCAATCCCTTCTTTATCCATTTTCAGGTCGCCGACTTGCCGATGCATTTCTAGAAGTGCCTTCTTGTTGACTTCAAAATAGTCGGCTGCCCTGGAGTATGTCTGAGCACTTTGGGAATTGGAATACTTGGCATCAGGCATATAGATATCCACTATACCATCCAGAAGTTTGAAAGTCTCCACAGAATCGTATCCACCCGAGTTGTATACAAGAGGAATATTTAATCCCTCTCCTGCTGCAAGCTCTAAGGCCTCGACAATTTGGGGAACAAAATGGGTAGGGGTAACAAAATTTATGTTGTGTGCCCCGAGCTTTTGTAACTTTACCATCATTGTGGCCAGTTGAGAAATTTCCACTTCCTGACCGTTTCCCAACTGGCTGATGGGGTAATTCTGACAGAAACAGCAACGAAGGTTACAGTGGGTAAAGAAGATGGTGCCCGAACCACGATAACCTGAAATTGGCGGCTCTTCACCGAAATGGAGATTATAACTGGAAACAGCTGTTCTTTTTCCTGCTCCACAAAAACCTTTCTCATCTTGCAACCGATTTACCAGGCATTTCCTGGGACAGAGGTGACACTTCTTGAGTAATTTATTAAGCTCTTCCTTTCTCTTTTTTAAGATACCTCTCTCATAAAGTTCAACGTAACTCATCCGATTCCGTCTTTTCCATTTCCAGCTTTTTTCTTAATTCCTTCTCAATTTCCAGCTCGATTTCTGGCTCCTCTTCCTCTTTTATTTCTTCTTCTTTTCTTCCCTCCACTTCAGATAAGAGCCTCTGGGTTTCTTTACCAAGAGTGGACATTTCCACTCCATACCACTTAGCAATCCCTTCCCAGCTCATTCCCTCTTCCCTGATGATACTAATCTCATCGGCTCTCTTACCTGTGGCGGTTGCCAGAATCAAAAGCTTAATAATCTCTTCTGTCCCATAACCTTTCTCTTCCAAAGCCAGAACAACGCCCTGTTCAATGTGAAACTTGCTCGCAATTTTCTCCTCGATTGTCTTTGGCTCTGAAGGTGGTTTTCTTCCCCACCCGCTAAGGCAAGGGGGAAATAGTATAGGTGTCAGAAAAATCCACAAAAAAAGAACCAATCCGAGTTCTCCTTTTTTCATATTTCCTCCTAATTAAATTTTTTCCGGTCGAGTTAGTAAAAAATTCTTTGTAGTGTAGCCCTTTATGGACGTAATTCTTACGGAAACAAGTCCTTGGGCGACCATAAAGGTCGCCCCTACGCAACCAAAACTATTACGGGCATAAACCCCCACACCAATACATTGGTGGTGGGGGTAAAACCCTACACTACCATAGTTTTTGGGAAACCTTTCTCTATTTCTGGCACTTTGGACAAAAACTAGTTCCCCTGCCAGCAAGTCTAATAAACTCCAACGGTGTCTTACATTTAATGCAGGGCTCCCCTCCCCGTCCATAGACTTGCAGGCGAGAGTGGAAACTTCCTCTTTTTCCTTGTGCATCAACATAACTACTAAAAGATGAGCCTTTGTAATCTATAGCTTTCTTTAAGACCTTTTTTATTTCAGAAAATAGTGCCTTCACCTCATCTCGCTTCAGCCGGTGAGCATGCCTTTCTGGACGAATTCTTGCCTTGAATAGTGCCTCTTGAGCATAAATATTTCCCACGCCAGCTAAAAATTCCTGATTCATTAAAAGAGGTTTGATTCTAGCTTTTTTTTTATTTAACATTTCACCGAAAACCTTGAGCGTAAAACTATCTTCCAGAGGCTCCATCCCCATCTTGGCAATGCCAGGAACTTTCTCCCAGTTTTCCACCAATCTGATTTCTCCCAGATGTCTTTTATCGTTAAGGTTCAAATATTTGCCATTTGACAGGAGAAAGGATACCCTGCTCTTTGTATCTCTCCTTCCGTAAATTAGTTGACCGGTCATTCTGAGATGTATCACTATCTTCTTCCCGGAGGATAATACTAAAATTAAGTATTTTCCCCGACGAATAACCTGTGTAAAATTTTTGCCTTCAACTTCTTCCTTAAATCTCTTCGGGGAAGGCTTTTTTACCATCCTATCTGTGTTTATTTCCACTCTGTTTATTTTCTTTGCCAAGATTCTCTTTTCCAGCCCTCTTTTTATTGTTTCTACTTCTGGCAATTCAGGCATTTTTTCCGCTCATCTTTTGGATTTTTTCTTTTGCACTTCCAGATGTTTCTGATAATACTTAGAGAATCTATGAGTGCCTTCCCCTTTGGTAACAAAGAACATTAAATCGGTCTGGGCTGGATATAAGGTGGCCTTAATAGCGGCTAAACCAGGATTACAAATAGGCCCGGGTGGTAGACCAAAATGGATATACGTATTATAAGGGGAGTCAACTTTTACATCTTTATAGGTCAACTTCTCCTTATGCTCTCCCAGCGCATACTGAACCGTAGCACAAGATTCTAAATACCATCGCTTCTTTAACCGGTTATGAAAAACAGCGGAAATTAACGGTCTCTCTTCATCCTTGACGGCTTCTTTCTCAATTATGGAAGCCAGAATTACTGTATCCCTTTTTGTAAACTTAAACTTCTTTCCTCTCTCTTCCATTTCTTTTGTGAATACCTTATTGAATTGGTCAACCATCATATCAACAACTTCCTCTTCGGTAGCATCGTAATCAACAAAATAGGTTTCCGGAAAAAGGTAGCCCTCCAGTTTTCTCTCCTCAACAATTTCTAAAAACCTATCTTTTTCCCCTAATCCTTTCTGTTCGATTAACTGGGCAATCTGGCGGGCAGTAAATCCTTCAGGAATGGTCAATTTTACTTTTTTGCTTTTTCCTAAAACTAATTTGCTAATAATTCGCCAGGTGCTTTCTTTTGAATTTATTTCATAAATTCCTGCTTTAATTTTTCTATGCCCCCCTCTTAGTCTGAGAAGAAATAGAAAGTAATTCTTACTGGAAATTAAACCTTCCTGTTCAAGTAATTCCGCTACCTGCTGGGCAGTCACTCCCTGTTCTATTGTTACCAGGGAAGTTTTACTATAGCGCGGAGACAAAAAGAAGACCATTAAATTTACCAGACTTAACAAGCACAGGATTATAACACCTATTTTTATTACTTTCATTTATTGCTTTCCTTGCTTTTCTCTTTTTGACTGTACTCAATACTGTCCAAATAGTTTTGTAAAATTATACAGGCAGAGAGTTTATCCAAAATATCTTTCCGTTTTTTCCTCGATAACTCTGCCTGTAGAAGCACCTTCTCTGCACTAACAGTTGTCAACCTTTCATCCCAGGTCACTATGGGCACCTTTACCACCTTTCCCAAAACTTTCATAAATGCCAGAACCTCTTTCCCTTTCTCCCCAATAGAACCATTCATATTTTTAGGTAAACCAATAACTATCTTCTCAACCTTGTTTTCATCGACAACTGTTTTTATCTCCCCAAGCCAACTACGAGTTGCATTTCTCTTTACAACTTTTAGACTACCAGCAACCATATTTGAAGCATCGCTCATTGCCAACCCAATCCTCTTCTCTCCGTAATCGATTCCTAAAATTTTCATAGCTATTCCACACCAGCAACGAAACCAAATCTTTCGCTACTCCTTTCCCAAGCATACTACTCAATCTGTGACTGCCATTTCTAATGGGGAAGGGCTTGCTTTTTGCTCCCTTTCAAATTTTTCGAAATAGACGCTCTCTTTCTCTCTTATCTCTTCCATTAGCTCAGAAATTGTAACGAACCTATATTTCCCTTTTTTCAATTCAGAAATGATTTTAGGAAGAGCGTCCAGGGTAGCATCCAATCCATTGTGCAAAAGAATTATTCCTTCATCTTCCGCTTTGGAAACTGTCCTTTGATAAATCACTTTACTGGAGGGACAGCCATAATCACCAGGATAATCTGTCCAGAGAATCATCTTGTATCCAGTTAGGGTAGTGGTTACAATTACCTTGTTGTCATATCTCCCGCCAGGGGGGCGAAAGAGATATGTGTCTTTTCCAGTGATTTTTTTGATTAATATGCGGGTTTTGTCTAATTCTTCAAGGATATCTTTCTTAGATAATTTAGTTAAATCCGGATGGCTATATGTATGGTTGCCTACATCGTGTCCTTCCTTCCATATCCGTTCCAGTAACCATGGGTATTTCTCCACCATCTTTCCCACTACAAAGAAAGTCGCCTTAACACCCTCTTTGTTCAGCACCTCCAAAATTTTTGGTGTGGCACTGGGGACCGGGC
This sequence comes from Clostridia bacterium, assembly GCA_009619095.1. Lineage (GTDB taxonomy): Bacteria > UBA6262 > WVXT01 > WVXT01 > WVXT01 > WVXT01. Next base: position 12,547 of record WJOT01000052.1, on the reverse strand, counting down.
CATCATCAAAGGTAAGGGCTATCTCCTTAAAACCGCCAGGAGAGAAGGGGAGAGAACGGAGTTCCATTTCACTCTTCCGGGAAATGATAGCTGCCACTCCCATAAGCAATAAGAAAGCCATAACCAGTATGACACGATACCTCTTCTCCAGTAACTTATCTTTCAATTTCTTGATTATCATTTTAGATTTACTTCTTCTATTATCCTGTAAGTGGGTCCTTTGGAACTAAGCTGACTCTCCATAACCAGCACTTTGTCCATAGAAAATTCGCCCAAATCACACCTTTCTAATTCCTCAATTTTCTTAACCAATTTCCCCTTTCCCCTGGGAGACCTGACCCTGCCAATCGTCAAATGAGCAGAAAACTCTCTCTTCTCTTTGGCAAACCCTAAATAGGAAAGGTTTTCTTCAATCCTCTCACTTAAATTTTTCAGTTCCGCCTTACCTTCACTTACGCCAACCCAGACTACCCGTGGAGACCTCAGATTGGGAAAGCTTCCTAACCCAGAAAGGTGAACCCTGAAATTAGAAATCCCTGAGACGGCAAGTCTTGTCTTTTCAATTACCCCGGAGAGCTTGTCCTCACTCACCTCGCCCAGAAATTTTAGCGTGACGTGGAGGTTTTTAGGCTCAACCCATTTGACATCTGTGTCTCCTTTCCTGAACTCAACCTGAATCTGAGCAATCTTTTCCCTCGCTTCACTGGATATTCCTACAGCAATAAAAGTTCTCATCCTGCCATCTCCAAAAGTTTTATGTAGTGTAGCCCTTTATGGGTGTAATTTCTTGCGAGGGTAGTGTAGCCCTTTATGGGCGTAATTTTTACGGGCATAAAACCCTACACTACCAACCTTAATAACCGACTGGCAATTTTTAAATTATAACAGCATTCTTCCTAAAAAGCAATAAATTTTTCTATGAAAGAGAATTTTTTAAGGGAGGGGAGAGGAATTTAGGCATGAATTTCAAAAATTGAGTGAAGTAATCTATTTAAATCTTATTATATTTCTGACATAAACTATCGATCAAACCCGCTTCTTCAAAGCCTTTAGCTCTCAATTTGCACGCATCACACTGGCCACAAGGCTCTTCTTCCCCCTGATAACAACTCCAGGTAAGTTCTAAAGGCACTTTTAGCCTTACTGCTTCTTGTACTATTTCTTTCTTTGTCATTCGAATTAAAGGGGTTTTTATCTCTATTTTCCCGCCTTCTACTGTCTTTTTTATAGCTACATTAATCAGGTTTTGATATGTTTCCATATATCTCGGTGTTGTATCCGGATAACCTGGATTATCTATCATATTTGCACCTATATAAATTGCATCTGCGTCTATCACCTCGGCAAAACTCAAAGCTATGCTAAGAAAAATTGTATTTCTTGCCGGTACATAAGTCGGAGGGACATCGCTAATTATTTCTTCTATCTCTCTTCCCATAGGAACTTCTATGTTATCCGTTAAAGCCGAACCTCCTATTTGTCTTAAATCAATCTTAATCTTTTTAAAAATTGCACCAGCTTTCTCAGCTATTCTCCTTGAAGATTCCACCTCTTTGAGATGCCTCTGTCCGTAGTCAAAACATAATGCGTAAGGGACATACCCATCTTCTATCGCCTTGTACAAGCAAGTAGATGAATCGAGTCCACCACTTAATAATACTACTGCTTTTTTGTCTTCTTTCATTTCTTGTAGCTTTCCATTTCTTATATAGACACAATCCGCTATCGAGGAGGGTTAAATTCTCTCGGAATCTCTTGTTAGGTCAAATTTTGAGTTGTATGCTTTTTTCTTATTTAGGGAGGCTTTGATAAAATCTCTGAATAAGGGGTGGGGTTTGGCGGGTCTAGATCTAAATTCGGGGTGGAACTGGACTGCTACAAACCAGGGGTGACTTTTAAGTTCAACAATTTCTGCCAGGTGCTTTTTTTCATATTCGCCAGTTACCAAGAGCCCTTTTGCTTTAAACCTGGCTCGAAACTTATTGTTTAATTCATACCTGTGTCGATGTCTTTCCAACACAAGTTTCTTTTTATAAGCACGAAAAGCTAAGGAGTCTCTTTTAATTCTGCATGGATAATTCCCCAGTCTCATCGTCCCGCCTTTTTGAAATATTTTCTTCTGCTCAGGAAGCAAATCGATAACCGGATAGGGAGTATCTGGTTTAAATTCTGTGCTATTTGCTCCCTTCATTCCACAGACATTTTGAGCGAAATCTATTACTGCGCACTGCAATCCTAAACAGATACCCAGAAAAGGAATCTTACCCTTTCGAGCAAATCTGCAAACCTTTATCTTCCCCTCAATTCCTCTCTCTCCAAATCCTCCGGGAACAAGAATTCCATCCACAGTTTTTAATACTTTCTCCAGTTCCTTATCCTCCACGTCAAGACATCTTATATCTACATTTACATTATTAGATAGTCCTCCGTGAGCTAATGCTTCCAATATGCTCTTGTATGCATCTCTTAGCTCGGTGTACTTTCCTGCAACACCAATTACCACATTCTTTTTTAAATTTCCTATTTTCTTAACAATTTCTTTCCATTTGGATAGGTCACTTCTCTTTTTTCCCAAACGTAACATTTCCAATAAAATAGTATCGAGGTTTTCTCTTTTTAGCATCAAGGGGACTTCATAGATACTGGTGGAAACGTCCCTTTCTTCCACTACTGCTTTTTCCTGGACATTACAGAAAAGTGCTATCTTTTCTCTCAATTCTTTAGATAGGGGTCTTTCAGTGCGGCAGACAATTATTTGAGGCTCAATTCCAATTTCTCTTAACTTAGCTACACTCTGTTGCGTAGGCTTGGTCTTCATCTCCTCAGCAGCCTTAATGTAGGGCACAAGGGTCACGTGAACATAACAAACATTCTCTTCTCCCACATCCTGTTTAAACTGTCTCGCTGCCTCCAGAAAAGGAAGTCCTTCAATATCCCCTGTAGTTCCACCAATTTCAATAATTACTACATCTGAATCTTTTGATAACGCCTTGATACGAGACTTAATCTCATCAGTGACATGGGGAATAACTTGAACTGTTTTGCCCAAGAAATCTCCTCTTCTTTCTTTATTGATAATTGCGTCGTAGATTACGCCAGTGGTAATATTACTGGGTTTCTTCATATTGACATTCAGAAATCTCTCGTAATGGCCCAAATCTAAATCAGTCTCTGCTCCGTCTTCAGTGACGAAAACTTCTCCGTGCTGAAAAGGACTCATCGTTCCAGGATCTACATTGAGATAAGGGTCTATCTTCAGGATATTTACTCTCAACCCACAACTTTTTAGCAAACATCCAATTGAGGCTGCAGTTATCCCTTTGCCTAACGAAGATACTACTCCACCGGTAATAAAAATGTATTTAGTCGCCATTTTGCCCTTCCTTTCCCAATCATATTTTCTTTCTAAATCGCCGAAAGCAGTAAACTCAGGCAAGTAATGAGTCAAACAAAAAAGCCTTCCAGCCACTCCTGCTAGAAGACTCCATTGAATTTGTAGAGCATTTTTTCTGTATTCTGTCCATATATTACCTGTTCTTTTCTTCTTTTGTCAAGAAATTTTTAGGAGGTCCTTACACTTATTCCTTTACCCAAGAGATAATCTTTCACTTCTTTAATTTTATATTCTCCAAAGTGAAACACAGAAGCAGCCAGAACTGCATCTGCTTTTCCTTTAGTCACCACCTCATAGAAATGTTCCAGTTTTCCTGCTCCTCCTGAGGCAATCACCGGAATATTTACCCCTTCCGAAACCAGACGAGTCATCTCAATATCGTATCCATCCTTAGTGCCATCAGCGTCCTTGCTGGTTAAAAGAATCTCTCCCGCACCTAACTCTTCAACTCGCTTTGCCCATTCAACTACATCTAAGCCTGTGGGCTCTTCTCCGCCCATAATTAAAACTTCCAATCTTGGCCGAGAGCTACCAGGAGGATTCTTCTTTCCGTCAATAGCCACAACAACTTTTTCTTTACCAAATTTTTCACTAGCTTCTTTTATTAAAGCAGGATTTTTAACTGCAGCCGTGTTGATAGAGACTTTATCTACCCCGAGATTAAAAAGAGCCTGCATATCCTGTAAATCTCTGATACCTCCACCTACACAAAAAGGCACAGTGGTTACTTCTTTTACCTTTTTTACCCAGTCCAAACGCGTAGCCCTTGTTTCAACAGAAGCAGCGATATCTAAAAAAACAAGCTCATCTGCACCTGCAGCACAGTAAGCAGAGGCTGCTTCCACCGGGTCGCGGGCATCTTTTAAATCAACAAACTTTACACCCTTAACTACTCGACCATCCTTAATGTCCAAACAGGGAATTATTTTTACTGGCTTCATTTTTTACTCCTCCGTCATTTCCAGGAACGATAGCGGTTGCGAGGCGAAGCCGAAGCAAACTCGTACGGAATCACGAGATTGCTTCACCCCTTCAGGGTTCGCAATGACATTAATAGGATTATCTATTCCCCTAATCTTGAGGGGATTGCCTTTCTCCAGGTATCACTTAATGTCGTCAAAGGAATATCGATTATTGTCTTCTCTTTGTATTGAACTACAAGCTTTTCTCCTGTAACATTACCTAAAATTTGATATGACACCGAATGTTTTTTTAGTATCTCTTCTAAAGCGCTCAGTTTATCTTTGTTCAGAGAGACCACTATTCTGGAAGGCGCCTCACCAAACAAAATCTCATCTATCCTTATATCTTTGTTTTTCAGGTCATCTAATTTTATCACTGCGCCCAACATTTTGTTTGCGTTGGCAATACACGATTCAGCCAGGGTTACTCCCAATCCACCCTCCGAACAATCGTGGGCGGAATTGATAATACCTGATTCGATCGCCTCAAGACATACTTCCTGAACAGCCTTCTCCCTCTCTATATCTATCTGGGGATTACCTTTCTTCTGCTTGTGCGCCAGGTATAAATATTCGCTACCCGAAAGGTCAGCCTTGTTTTCGCCTAAAAGGACTACTAAATCAGCCTCATTCTTAAAATCCTGGGTAACATATTTATCCGCATCTTTTATCAGCCCCACCATTCCCACCATAGGAGTTGGGTCTATCGCTCCCTTAGGATTTTCATTATAGAAGCTTACGTTACCGCTGACAACTGGTGTATTTAAAGCCTTACATGCTGCAGAAAGTCCTTGTATACACTTTTCAAATTGCCAGTAATTTTCAGGTTTCATAGGATTGCCAAAATTTAAACCATCAGTAATTGCCAGTGGTCTTCCTCCTGAGCAAACTATATTTCTCGCTGCTTCGGCCACAGCCATCATCGCGCCATTATAGGGATTCAGATAGCAATACCTGCCATTGCAATCTACGCTTATGGCTAAAGCCTTTTTAGTGCCCTTAACTTTAACTACAGCTGCATCTGAACCTGCTCCCACTGCTACTTCATCTTTATTTATAGCAGTAAATTTTTTATATGCTGATTCTTTGCTGGCAATAGTGGGGGAGTCGAGTAATTGCAATAACACTTTATTGAAATCATCCGGTATCCTAATGGATTCGCGAGTCAATTTTTGTGCCTCTTTCAAGTAAGCAGGCTCGGCAACTTCTCTATCGTAAAGGGGTGCTTTCTTGGTAAGGGCCTCTGCAGGAACTTCGCAAACTACCACGCCATTCTCCTTGACCCGCATCATTTTATCATCCGTTACTTTTCCAATTTTTACTGCATCTATATTCCACTTTTTCAGTATATCCAAAGCCTCTTCTTCTTCGCCATCTTTTAGAATAGCCAGCATCCTCTCTTGAGATTCAGACAAGAGGATTTCATAAGGTGTCATCCCTTTTTCTCTCTGGGGAATTAAGGCAACGTCTATTTCAATACCTGTTCCACCTCTGGTAGCTGTTTCCGAGGAAGAGCAGGTAAGTCCAGCCGCGCCCATATCCTGCATTCCCACGACAAGCCCCTTTTCTATCAATTCCAGGCAAGCCTTTCTTAAACGTTTTCCCAGCTCGGGATTACCTATGGCCACTGCTCCTGTATCAGAACTAGACTCCTCAGTAATTTCCTTGGAAGCAAAACTTGCTCCGCCTACACCATCTCTGCCTGTCTCTCCTCCTATATAATATACAGGATTTCCCGCTCCGTATGCGGCACCTCTCACAATATTATCTTGCTTTACAATACCCACAACAAAGGCATTAACTAAAGGATTGCCTTCATAACTCTCATCAAAATAAGTCTCGCCGCCCACTGCACTAATCTCTGCGGTATTGGCATAATGAGCTAACCCTCTGATAACTTCTTTAAACAAGAATTTAACTCTTTCGTTATCCAGACTTCCGAATCTCAATGCGCCTAAGCCGGCAACAGGTCTTGCTCCGGTGGTAAATATATCCCTTAAGCATCCGCCTATACCTGTGGCTGAAGCCTCAAAGGGCTCTACTGCTGAAGGATGATTGTGCGATTCTATTTTAAAGGCAACTCCTAAGCCATCCCCTATATCAACAATTCCAGAGTTTTCTTCACCTGCACCAACCAATACCTGTTTGCCTTTAGTAGGGAAGAGTGTAAACAACTTGCGTGAATTTTTATAGCTACAATGCTCCGACCACATAGCTGAAAAAACACCCAATTCTGTAAAGTTTGGAACTCTACCGAGCAACTTCTTTATCTCATTAAATTCTTCTTCCGTAAGTCCCAATTCTTTTGCCAATTCTAAATTAACAGCCGGTGTTTCCATTAAAAAACCTCTCTCCCTAATGGGCATTCACCGCGCCACATTGCATTCCAGCAACTTTTTACGTCCTGTGGCGTTGCCTGTACTATTATTTATTGGAAATCAATCTTCGAGGATTTTTTCTGCTTCTTTCTTATCGCATTCCATTATGTAGGGGATACCGCTTATTTCACTTGCCTCATGGGTTAAAGCAGCCATATCATTCCGTGAGACGTGTTCCAATGCAAATTTTCTTGCACCACACATAATTTGTTTGACTCCCTGTTCGACTCTTTTCATATACGTATAAAGTCCGATAGCGCCTGTGGGAATTGAGTCAAACTCACTACCAAATTTGCGGCGAAGCTCTGAAGCAGTAATAAATATCTCATCTTTCGTTCGTCCAAAACGCGCCACGTATACGGGTACACTACCTTTTTCTATTTTCTTGCCTATGTTTTTACCCACCATTGCAGCAGCAAGCGGCGCCCTAGCCATGCCAACCAGTTTAAAGTACGGTGCCCCTAATGCCAAACCTTTAAAGATTTGGTCTTCCATAGTAAATCCACCAGCAATTGCAACATCAGGAATGTATTTTCCTTTCTTCGCTAACCTGTCCAGATATTGATAGAGAAGCGACCAGAGTTCCACGCCCGGCACCCCCCACTCACACATCATTCTCCAGGGACTCATTCCCGTTCCAGCACCGGCCGCATCTACAGTCAGTAAATCAATCTTCGCTTCCGATGCGCATTTTACTGCAAGAGCTAAGTCCATCGGTCTATAAGCACCTGTCTTCAGAAAAATATATTTTGCACCTGCAGCCCTCAATTTTTCTACCCTTTTACAGAAACTTTCTTTTTCAACCATGCCAATCCTTGAGTGTCGTTCAAATTCCTGAAAGACATCATGCTCGAAATCCTGTATAACAGCCGGGTCATAAGGATCGGGTAATATGATATACCCCCTGTCTTTTAGCATCTGGGCAAGCTTTAAGTCTTTTATCTTTACCTCACCACCAATGTCTTTTGCACCCTGCCCCCATTTTAGTTCCACTGCTTCAACACCTAATTTATCTATGGCATATTCATGCACCCCGAGCTTTGTATCTTCGACATTTGCCTGGACAACAATAGCACCATAACCATCCTGCTGCCATTCCTTGAAGATTTTAATCCTTCTTTCCAGTTCCGGGGAGTGAATGACTTTCCCATTCTTTATTTTCGCATCCGTGTCCATGCCACATACATTCTCACCTATTGTAACTATTACACCCGAAAGTGCAGCGCCAACAGCAAGTCCCTCCCAATTATTTTTAGCTATAGCTGTTGAACCAAGTCCAGGAATAACAATAGGTATCCTCAATTTTATGCCTTTGTCGTGTCCTATCCTTCGCTCAAGGTTAACATTCGTGAATATCGCCTTGTTGGAATCTGGTTCTATTCCATATGCGCCTTTACATGCGCCAAGCATTGTAAAGTGAGATAAGTCCACAGGGTACGCTTTTTCACCTGCGGAACTGATTATCCCGTATGGATGAGGATACATAACTTCTGTGCCCCTGTACGCAGACCTCCCAATTTCGCACATCCCGATACAGCCATCCACGCAAGTAGCACACATTCCACTTATCGGTACAATAGCGTCTTCTGTCCTGTTCTTTGTTAAAGTTGCTGCTGTTGCATTAATCTTTCCAAATTCCATTTTTCCCCTCCTTACGCTTCGATTCAGTCGGTGACCTGTTCCGATTCATTCATCGGAACGTCGCTGACCCGTTCCTCCTTATTCGTCGGAACAGCGACCCTCCTTTTTCTTTTCATCTTCTTCTTTTACACACGTTCCGCATTCACCTTTCAACCCCATCCAACAAGCGTAGTTCTCATAAACATCCAAACATGTTGGCTGGAGTTCGTTGTAACATCTGCCACATAACACATTTTCCGCCTCAGGCCCTTCACACCTTAATGTACATGCTGGGCAGATATACATACAAGCGCCACATCTTCGACATTCTTCAGAGGTCATGTCAAACGGTGTGGTAATTTTCAGTTTGTTACCCCTGTTGACGAATCCTATAGCCTTTGCCATCATCTGCTCTTCACACATTCTTACGCACAGCCCGCAGTATACACAATCCTCCCACTTAGGCTTAAACCTGACCCGGTCTAAACCTATCTTTGCAGCCATATCCTGCAAAACCTTAGATGCGGGACACTGTGCTATGAGAAGCTCCAGTACCATTTTTCTGGCATCAATAACCCGTTTCGTAGCAGTCCTCACTATAAGCCCTTCTTCAACAGGGTAGGCACAAGAGGTGACAAGTTTGCTTTTTTCGCCTGTGCCTATTTCTACTAAGCACAAACCACATCCGCCCCAAGTGGAAAGTCCCTCATTATAGCAAAGGGTTGGAATCTCCAATCCTAAGAACCTTGCTGCATCAAGTATTGTCCAGCCTTTAGGAGTATCAAAATCAATTCCATCAATTGTTACTTTAGGCATTTTTTATTTCCTGTTTTTCCAGCAAACCTTCTTTAAGTTTCTCTAAGAACATCTTGCCATCTTTTGTTTCAAGATCGCATCGTAGACATCTCTTCGCCTCTTTAATTGCCTCTTCTACGGTTAAGCCCTGTTCAATTTCCTGGAAATTAAATTTTCTCTTTTCAGCTGATAGATGAGCCATTACCGGTCGTTTAGCTGATAATAGTTCCTCTAGTTCCTTATCGGAGAACTTAAGAGGTTCTATATACCTTGAAGGTCTCGTTATTCTATATTCTCGCTTTATTTCCTCTCCTTTTAAAAATTTATCAATGGATTCAGCAGCAATTTTACCTGCGGCGACGGCCTCAACAACAGTATTTGGCCCAGTTACCAAATCTCCGCCGGCGAACACGCCTTTCCTTGTGGTAAGGAGCGTTTCGGAGTTGACGATAACATTTCCTCTTTGAGAAATTTCAAGCCCTGCTTCTCTTTCAATAAACGATGTGTCCGGACGCTCGCCAATAGCGACTATTAAAGTATCCAATTTTACTGTAAACTCTGAACCCTCTATCAGTACAGGTCTTCCTCTACCCGTTTCATCTACCTCACCCAATTTCATCCTTACGAATTCGCAGGCTCTTAAATTTCCGTTGTCGGAGATTATTCTCTTTGGTGCAGTTAAAAACTGGATTTTTATTCCCTCCTCAAGGGCAGATTCTACCTCGTCTTTAAACGCCGGCATTTCGGCAATCGTTCTCCTATAGAAGATCGTTACATCCTCAGGCATTCCGGTGCGTAACAGAGCCCTTGCTGTATCTACTGCTGAATTGCCACCTCCAATTACACCTACCCTCCTGCCAATTTTTATCTCTTTCCCAAGGTTTAGAGAAGTCAGTGCTTCCATACCATACATTACGCCTTCTGCGTCTTCACCGGGTATATTCAATCTTAATGATTTATGTGCGCCTGTGGCAATAAATATCGCTTTATAGCCCTGATTGAATAGGTCGTCTAAAACAAAGTCCTCACCCAATGTAGAATTTGTGCGAATCTCGCCTACCGCACTTTTGATATAATCAATATCGGTTTTTAATATCTTTCTCGGCAGTCTGTATTCAGGTATTCCCAGCGCAAGCATTCCCCCAATCACGGGCTGTTTTTCGAATATAGTAATGTCATAACCCTTCAGAGCAAGATAAAAGCCGCAGGTTAGCCCTGCCGGCCCAGAACCAATTACAGCTACTTTCCATCTTTCATTCCTTGGTTTGGGTTCTGCTCTGAGCATAAGATTATTTCTCAGTCCATAATCTGTAACAAACCTCTTGAGATTTCTTATTGCAATAGGCTCGCCGCCTTCGGCCGTTCGACATTTAGTCTCACAGGAATGATGGCAGACACGGGCAAGGACAGAAGCAAGCGGATTATCCTTTTTTATTATTTTGAGGGCATCGGCATATTTCTTCTTGGCTATTAGAGAAATATAGACGGGAGCTTCTGTATCTATAGGGCAAGTATGTTGACAGGGAGAAGAAATTATCTCCTGGCATACAGCGGCATTACATCTTTCCTTCTTGATATGGTCTAGATACTCATCTTTGAAGAAACGAAGAGCTGAAAGCACAGAATTGGGTGCAGTCTGTCCAAGCCCGCACATTGAGGCATCTTTTATAATCCTTCCTAACTCATCAAGTAGGGTCAAATCCTCTTCTTTGCCGCGACCTTCTGTTATACTTGTAAGAATTTCATACATTCTCTGCGTGCCTTCCCGGCAGATAGTGCATTTTCCACAGGACGCCTCTTGCAAGAAGTTGGTAAAATATCTTGCGATATCAACCATGCAGGTATTTTCGTCCATAACAATCATGCCGCCTGAACCCATTATAGCGCCTGCACCTGTCAGAGATTCATAGTCTATAGGCAAATGGAATAGTTCCTGGGGAATACATCCGCCCGATGGCCCGCCAATCTGAACAGCTTTCACCCTTTTGCCATCTAAAGCACCGCCAATATCAAATACCACCTCGCCGAGCGTGATACCCATTGGCACCTCTACCAGCCCGGTATTTCGCACCTTACCTACGAGTGAAAATATCTTCGTGCCTTTGCTCTTTTCTGTGCCTATGCTGGCAAACCAATCTGCTCCTTTTTCTATTATTATTGGCACTTTTCCCAGTGTTTCAACGTTATTTATGTTTGTCGGTTTAGCGAAAAGCCCATGCTCTGCGGGAAACGGTGGCCTCTGCCTGGGAATTCCTCTCTTTCCCTCTATAGATGCTATAAGAGCAGTCTCCTCTCCGCAGACAAATGCACCGGCGCCTCTTGCTATTTTAATATCAAAACTAAAACCCGAACTTAAAATATTTTCGCCTAACAAACCAAGTTCTCTTGCCTGTTCAATTGCGATGGTTACATGTTTCACCGCAAGTGGATATTCATTCCGCACATAAACCCACCCTTCAGCTGCACCGATTGCAAAAGCAGCTATTATCATCCCCTCAATAATCGCATGGGGATTACCCTCAAGCAGACTTCTATCCATATATGCTCCTGGGTCGCCTTCATCAGCGTTACAAATCATATATTTAATATTATCTTTCTGCGCACGAGTAATTTCCCACTTCCTACCGGTCGGAAAACCTGCACCGCCTCTGCCTCTGAGTCCTGAGGCTTTTATTTCGCTTATTATTTCCTGCGGGCTCTTCTGTAACGCCTTGGCCAGAGCATTATAGCCACCCAAAGCAATGTAATCCTCTACGTTTACAGGATCGATGAGCGGATTCTTACCCGATAGTATTCGCATCTGTTTTCTATAAAATGGTATTTCGGACATATGGATGAAACTATTACCATTCTCTTTGTAGACAAGGTCATCAACTATCTCCCCATTCAAGATAGATTTTACGACCCTCTTTGCATCCTCAGGTTTCAAATTCCTATAGAATATTTCTTCAGGGAAAATTATGACATCAGGCTCAGCCTCACAAAATCCATGGCACCCGGTGACCTTTATTGAAATCTTCTCCTTGTGCCCTTTTACTGCCTTTTTAAATGCTTCAACTACTTTGAGCGCACCTTGTGCCTGCCCACACGTCCCACAAGATATGGAGATTACTGTCTTTTTTGATCTCTTTGACAAAATTTTTTGACGAAATTTTTCAAGCTGTTCAAACATTAGTAACTTAACCACTCTATTTTCCTTTTTTAATTAACCTCTTAATTTGATTGAGCGTTTTCTGTGGCGTCATCTGACCATAATATTCTCCATTCAACACGACAGTTGGTCCTATGGCACAGCAACCAAGACAATTTACGGCCTCAATTGTGAATTGCAAATCTTTTGTTGTCTGCCCTGGATTTATACCCAATTCCTTTGACAACACATCAACAATCCTTACCCC
>WJOT01000021.1 GCA_009619095.1 Clostridia bacterium | reverse complement strand
GCTTTGAGAGTTAATCCCAAAGAGGTGATGAAAAACTTAACCATTCTGGAAAGGTGTGCAGAGATAAAAGCGGAACTGCATAATAAAAAGAGATACTATATTTCGACTCAACGAAGCAGCAGGTGGTACTCCAAAAAGTGACCCCGATACATCGGGGTCGCCCTTTCCCGATCCCGTCCCGGTCTCGGGACGGGGCAGGGTGACGGAATCGGCACTGTAAAGAGTGCCCGACTAAAGGAGAGAAGTTGTATCCAATACTTTTTAAATTGGGACCTTTTACTATTTATACATATGGATTAATGGTAGCAATTGGTTGTCTTGTGGGTTTCTTTTATGTTCGGGAAGAGGCAAGGAGAACAGGCTTCGATACCGACAAGATAACCAGTCTATTTCTCTGGGTGTTAATCTCTGGCTTTATGGGAGGAAGAATCCTCTATGTTTTTGTGGAATGGGAACGTTTTCTAAATGAACCCTTGAGAACCATTTTTGGCCGGGGAGGGTTCGTTTTCTATGGTGGATTTATTTTAGCTTTTGGAATTGGCATCTGGCAAATCAGAAGAAAGAGTTTAAATATCTGGAAAACTGTAGATATCTTCACGCCAGCAGTGGCTGTAGCCTACGCCATAGGTCGAATAGGTTGCTTCCTAAATGGTTGTTGTTACGGTCGTCCTACTGACTCCTGGCTGGGTGTTTCCTTTCCCCCAGAGAGCCCAGCTGGTTCTCTGGGAGCACCTTTAATTCCAATACAACTATTCGCCTCGTTAAATCTATTTATCATCTTTGCCATTCTACTCATCTTAAGGCCTTATAAAAAATTTGATGGTCAATTATTCTGGCTCTATGTTCTTCTCTACGGATTGAGTCGTTCTATAATTGAAATCTTTCGGGGTGACCCCCGGGGTCATATCTGGCTCTTCTCCACTTCTCAATTTATAGGTATAATTCTTGCCATTTTAGCACTAATAATGCTTGGGAAATTGGGAAGAGAGAAAGAACAGAATTTGTAGTCGAGGAGACATTGTGGCTCAACAAGTTTCACTGGTTATGGCCTTTTTTGCCGGACTTTTGACATTTCTTTCTCCCTGCATCTTACCACTGATACCTGCTTACATTTCTTTTATTACTGGGGTGTCTATCGATGATTTAGTTAGTAGTGGAGAAGAGAAGAGTAAGATGACCAAGAGAATTTTTTTAGAAATGGTTCTATTCATTTCTGGCTTCTCTTTAGTTTTCATCTTGCTGGGAGCTTCCGCTTCCTACTTTGGAAAATTTGTGCTCTCGCACTTGAATATTTTGAGAATTGTCGGTGGAGTTTTGGTCATCGTGTTTGGTTTGTATATTACCAGGTTATTTAACATAAGTTTTTTGGGGTATGAAAGAAAAATTCATTTAAAGATGAAACCCACGAATATTTTAGGTTCTTTTATTGTGGGAATAGTTTTTGCTCTGGGCTGGACTCCCTGTGTTGGTCCTGTTTTGGGAACAATACTTACTTATGCCGCCACTCAGGAGACTGTCAGGGAAGGGGTCTTCCTTTTGGGTTCCTACTCTCTGGGATTGGGCATTCCTTTTCTCGTCTCGGGTCTGGCTGTTAACCTTTTTCTTAGGGGATTCAGGAAGATAAAGAAATACTCAAGGCTAATATCAGTAATAACTGGAGGATTGCTGATTCTATTTGGAATTCTGATTTTAACCGGCAAATTCCAATTCATAATGTGATTCATAGATAAGAAACCTTTGCGGAAGGGGTGACAGAGAGCGAAGCGAACGCAATCAGGGGAAACGAAGGGTTTCCCCTATTGAGCACAGGCTGATTCACAGGAGGGGGAGAAATGGAAATTGTTCTAAACGATGGAAATTTCGAGGAGGAAGTTCTGAATTCAGAATTGCCTGTTCTGGTAGATTTCTGGGCTGAATGGTGCACACCCTGTTTAATGGTTGCCCCAGCTATCGAAGAGATTTCCCAAAAATACGCAGGTCGCCTGAAAGTGGGAAAACTTAACGTAGACGAAAATCCTCTCATCAGTGCAAAATATGGAATTCAAAGCATTCCCACTTTCGTAATTTTCAAGAATGGAAAAGTGCTCGGCCAGACTGCCGGGGCTATGCCCAAGGAAGCATTAGAAGCCAAAATTGGAGAAATTCTGGATGAGTGAGTATGATATTGTTATTATCGGCGGTGGACCGGCAGGTTTGACTGCCGGTCTCTATACAGCTCGCGCGAGGCTGAAGACTTTACTTTTGGAAAAGATTGCTCCTGGAGGTCAAGCAGCCCTCGCTTGGACAATAGAGAACTATCCTGGGTTTCCTGAAGGGATTGGCGGACCTGAATTGATGGAGAGGACCAGGAAGCAGGCTGAGAAATATGGACTGGAGATTAAAAGTGGAGAAGTGGTAAAGGTCAGTGCGTCTTCAGAAGATGAGCGGTCCAAAAGGAAAATAGAGAAAATAGTTAACACAAAGGAAGAAGAGTACAAAAGCGTAGCTTTAATTGTGGCTACAGGGACTAGACCAAGGAAATTGGAAATCCCGGGAGAAGAGAGACTGATTGGTCGAGGTGTATCCTATTGCGCTACTTGTGATGGTCCCTTGTTTAAAAATCGGAAAGTTGTTGTAGTAGGCGGTGGAGATGCCGCAGTAGAAGAAGCACTGTTTCTATCTAAGTTTGCAGAAAAAGTCACTTTAATTCATCGTCGAGATGGACTCAGGGCAACTAAAATTATGCAGGAGCGGGCGGTTTCCAATCCCAAATTGGAATTTCTCTGGAAGTCAGTAGTGACTGAAATTCTTGGAGAAACTGAAGTGGAGGGTGTTAAGGTAAGAAATCTGGAGACAGGAAAAGATTTGACATTAGAAGCAAAAGGCATATTCGTGTACATAGGTACCGCTCCTAACACCGGGTTCCTGAAGGGTGTTGTGGAAATGGACGAGGAAGGATTTATTATTACAGACGAAAATATGGAGACTTCAGTTAAAGGGATATATGCTTGCGGAGATGTGCGGAAAAAGTTGTTGAGGCAGGTAGTGACTGCCTGTGGCGAGGGGGCAACTGCCGGTTTTGCTGCCGGGCAATACGTTGGAAAATGGGAAGATGAGACTAAAAGATAATTTGCTCATCGCCAAAGAATTTCTTAACGCCAAAAAACTTCGGACTCTCAAGGGCGCAAATCAAAACTCCTCGCTTCGCTCGTCAGACAATGATTTGCTTGAAAAAGAAGGAGCCGTCCTCGTTTTTTGGCTGAAATTCTGAGAGCTCTTCACAAACTATCTTTTGAAGGTTAGGGGCGAGGCTATTAAATGGGGGAGAGATGAGAAAAGTTTTGCAAAAAGGTCTGATAATTTTAGTTCTTTTGGTTATCTGGGCTTCAGGCTGTGGGGTTGAAACGGAAATAGAGGAAATAGGAGAAATGGAAGAGGTCGTAAGCGCTGAAAAGGAATGGGGAGATGCCCCGGATTTCACTCTTCCAGACCTTGAAGGAAATAGTTTAACTCTTTCAGACTTTAAGGGGAGAGTAATTATTCTCAATTTTTGGGCTACCTGGTGTCCTCCCTGTCGCAAGGAAATTCCAGATTTTGTAGAACTCTATGAGAAATATAAAGACGAAGGTTTACTTATCATCGGGGTCAATCTTGACAGAGGAGATAGCCGCACGGTTAAACAATTTTCGAAAAATTACAAAATTAATTACCCTATAGTCCTCGGTAATGTTAACGTTACCCAAGATTACGGAGGAATTAGAGGAATTCCCACCACTTTTGTTATTGATAGAAAGGGCAATATCAAAAAGAAGTATGTTGGTTACCGACCCAAAGCCACTTTCGAAGGTGTGGTTAAAATATTATTGGAAATTCTCTAACACGTATTCAAAGAATTTCAGTGGAATTGTGATGAAAATTTTGATAAAAGGAATGATTGAAACTTCGCTACTTGATTGGGATGGAAAGATCGTTTCCACTCTATATACGCCCTATTGTAATTTCAGATGTCCCTACTGTCAAAACGCAGGACTGGTCCTGAATCCTGGCCAGTATGAGACAATCCCCTTCGAAGTAATCTCCAATTTTTTAATAAACCATCGAAACTGGATTGATGGAATATGTCTTACCGGCGGAGAACCCTGTTTTTTTGAAGATTTACCGGAATTTCTGGAAAAAATTCGCAATTTAGGAATGGAAATAAAACTCGATACCAATGGCACTTTCCCAAAAATGTTGCAGAGAGTAATAGATAGGGGGCTGGTCAATTATGTGGCTATGGACATTAAAGCGCCCTTAAATTTTAATGCCTATGAGAAATCAACAAGGATAAAGAGTAAGGAATTATTGGAGAAGGTTAGAGAAAGTGTTGACTTAATAATTCATTCTGGAGTCGATTGCGAATTCCGTACCACGGTGGTTCCCAGTCTCCACAGCGAGGAAGACATCCTGGAAATCGCACGAGAAATAGGAAGAGCAAAGAAATACGCTTTGCAGAACTTTTCCAACCGGGAAACAATG